>NZ_NRDP01000024.1:0-162221 GCF_002878475.1 Dyella sp. AD56 | reverse complement strand
TCTCTGTCTCCAGATCCTTCAGTCGCTTTGCTTCGGGCACGCTCATGCCTCCGAATTTACTGCGCCACAGGTAATAAGAAGCCTCACTGAAGCCGTGCTTGCGGCACTGCTCCTTGACTGGCATGCCGGCTTCAACCTCTCGCAGGAAGCCGATGATCTGCTCTTCGGTAAAACGCTTCTTCACGTCCAATCTCCTTCGGTTGGGGGATTGGACTCCAAATCGAATCGCTACTCAAAAGCGGGGGGACGTCGCCGGTCAACTAGTCTATTTTTCAGTTGGACGGCTTCACGAGAATGAGACCGTCCTTCTCTCATCTTTTGTGATGTCTGATTGCTTGGGCGTTTTATTTTGACTGGCTAAGTAGGAAGGCCGTTCCGAACATGCTCGGGGATAGGAGCTATGACCTCTAGTCTCTGGGATTCCTGATTGAAGTGAACAAGAAGCTTCCCACCCATCATGGGAGCTTCTTTGAGTCCGCTGATAGAGTCGGCATCCAGCGCCCCATCATGAAACGATTTCAGGAAGTCCAAGAAGGCCGCAACTGCTGCGGCACTTTCATCATTGGATAGTTGCGGCTCAAGAAGTAGTTTCGCAGTGACGCGTTCATCGAGCTCTCCAACCACAGAGTACGTTAGCGAGTATTCCGGGTCACCGGACTGAATCTTTCCCTTAGAAAAAACCACAAGGACTTTTTTGGCTGCTGGGCCGATGTATTCCTTCGTGAGTTTGGCCGTCGCTTTCTTCAACAGGTTGTAATGGTCCTTGCCTGCCTCTTTGAGGAACCCATCGAAGTAGGATTTTCCGAAGAAGAGCACGACTGCCGTGGGCAGCAACCATTGCATGCCAGCATAAGGGCCAGGGGCCGGTCGTGCGATTCTTTGTACATCTAAGCCATGGTGAGCGATGCCTTCGGCAAATTGTTCGGCTGGTTCTGATGACAGCTCGTCAACGTGGACGACGATGATATGAGTGCTCATGTACGTGCCTTCCAATCGCTTCTCAGAATTTATCGATGACGGTCATGTCACCGCCTTGGTCGTACTGCTGTTGCCCACCGTCCCCAGCAAATCGTCCTAAAAACGCATTGGCAAACCTATCTTTGGCATGGTTTCCGTTCTGAGCGACGTTAAGCCGTCGATTGAGGCTTCCGATGAAGAGGTCTGCCAATTGGATTGGAACCAGCGATTTCGAGTCTATGGCGTGAACGAGAGAGATGTGGAGCTCATTGTTAAATTGGGCTCTCGCGACGTTCTTGAGGTCGAGCTCCAAGTTGGCAACGGATAGCCTGTCTCTTACCTCTTCTTCCGCATCTTTGAAAATGCTTAGGGACCGGGGTAGAGGGGCGCGGCCACTTTCATGCTCATGTCTAACACCACGTACTAGAAGGTGCAGGAGTAGGTCATCAATGACCCTTGGAATGTCTGCGTGTCCTCTTCGCTCAATGGTGATTGCTCGGAAGCTAATCGTCGCTGCAAAAGCATCCAAAATATCGATGACCTCCAAGTAGCGGTCGATGCTCCGGTCACTGATTTTTGTAAAATGAAGTTCGTCCTTGAAGCCCGTGCGCTCACGCCATTCCTTCAATGCGCTTGTTACGTTATGGACGTCTTCACCCCGCAGGAACCAGACACTACCAACAATGAGGTAGTTATCGGTCTTTCCACTCTCATCCGAATAGACGGTCAACGTCGGAATGGGTGGTTGGTCATCAATTTGACGGGCCCTTTCTTCACCTTCCTTGACCACTCGTCGCTTTCGAATGCCCTCAGATGCTTGGAAGAGGTGATATTCGTTCTGAATTTTCGCTCGTGATCTTGCGATATCTGTCAGACGCGCGAGCTTGTAGAGATTTTCCAGCGAAACCGTATTGGGACCAGATAGAAGATCCCGGTTAAATATTCGCCAGTAGAGAACTTGAAGGGTCACATCAGAGTTTCGAGCGGCCGGGTATCGATTGAGTATCCACGCAACCCGTGTCTGCACATGGTTGGTATCGCCCGCCGCGAATTTTTCCATGAAGTGAGCTTTTTCTTTTGCAAGCTTCTCTTCTTTGGATAGTTCTGGCTTCTTCTTGCCAGGACCTTCCTGGTTGCCTTCTGGCTGATGGTCGTCCATACGCCCCCCATGATTTCTTCAGATGACTCTCTCTTTTCTTGCTTCTACCGCTCGTAACCGCTTGAAGTAGGGTTCGAAAAACCCTTTTTTTAACGCCTTGATGGAAAGCTCAGGAAAGCGAATTTTTCCGATGTCCTCGAAGCGTTCTTGTAAGGTCGATGCTTGGATGTAGTGCCGTCGAAGAACGGAGCTTCCCGAACTATGACCAGTCAACCTTGCTATGCGTTGGTCGGATAATCCTGACCGTTCGGCTAGGCTTGCAAAGGTGTGGCGGAAGCTATGAAACGACTTGGACGGGTCGTTGATGCCACATGTTTTCCTGAGATTGGTTCGGTTGAACCAATCTCCCACAGGGTCGCCGGGGCCGTTGCCATCTTGAGGAAGGCCTGGGAATACGTGCTCAAACTTGGCCTGTTTGGCGCTCTCGATGTAGTCGATGAACCCGAGGTCGAGCAATTCTTGCCGAAGCGGCACAAAGCGCCTTGAGCTTGGATTTTTGACCTTGCGTCTGATGTGCATGCCGAAGACTCCATCAATGCACTCGATGTCTTCGACATGCAGTTGGGCCAGTTCGTTGAGCCTGGCGCCCGTGTATAAGCCAAGAATTGGAATCCAATGCTTGTGGGGCATGATGGGCGTGATATGGCTTGGGTCGAACAGAGCCTTCAAGTCCTTTTCGTTGAAAGGTTGCTTGGTCTGTTCTTCATCTTGAGCTTTGCCCGTGACGCGAAGCCCATCACATGGATTGTAGGCAATCAACCTTCGGTCCATGCAGTTTTTCAAAAACACTCTCAACCGGTCGAGGTGCTTTTCTTTGGTGCGTGGTGCCAGTTTTTTATCGGAGTTACCCTTGGCCTTGGCGACCACCTGCTTGGGCGTCAGACCTTTGTACTGTGGTTTCTTGCTGGCGTTGGCGGGCCAATGGGCCAACGCGTCCATGAAGGTGTCCATGTCCGTTGGTGACACTTCACTCAAGTCTTTATCGCCCACCAGTCCGAGGAACACCTTCAAAGTGAAAGCAGTATCGAAGTGATTGGTTTCACTTCGTTCCTGCCCCTTCATTTGAGCTAAGAATTTCTCGATACGCTCGGACAGCAATCCGGCTTTGGGATGAGTAGGTGCAATCGGAGGGGCAGAGGAGAACGCACCTGCTTGGGTGAGATCTGCGATGGTTTCTCGTACCCGCTGGTGTTCCGCATCGGTCCCATTCGTATGAATTTTGAGCCCATTCGGAAACTCGATGTCATACACCTTCCCGGTCGCTAGTCCTGCTTTTGCTTTGTCTAGCAGGTCATCCGGGTCGGACATCGGGTCCATCCTCAGTCGTTCAAATGCTTTGGATAGAGCATAGCCCAGGGCAGCGGCCATCAATCGGGCTGCGTCAGCTCGGACACCTTGAAGGCTTCGGACCAAATATTTTGAACCGACTCGTGCTTGCAAATCGACGGGCACAAAAAAACGGACGTAAAGTCCGCTTTTCCGGTTCATCAGAAGAGGTTTCGGCATTTGGTACCTTCATTGGTACCCCGTGAGGGGTAGTGAAGGCACCAAATTTTCTCTTAAAAATTAAAGAGCTGCCGAATTGTTGGTGGAGGTGGCGGGAGTCTAATTGTGGCCCGCGAGCCGCATCGCTATGCCATTGTTCGACCGTGGTGCGCACAAAATATCCCTTCCCGTATCCTTAAGGCTTCTGGTCACCTCGGCGAGACGTTTGGGCTAATGGACCCATCAATGACGGGCCCACCTGCCGCCCTTTGGGGGTGCTTAAGCTGCGCTCGCCCTGCGCTTAGCAGAACGCTCAGCCGCTGCCCGCTCCAGGCTATCGATGTATTCCTCGATGCTCTGCTTGATCCAGAAAAGTGATGCGCCGATCCGCAACGGCTCTGGGAATTCTGGGATGCGCGCCAGATAGTCGCGGACAGAGCTGGGCGTCACACCCAGCAAGCTTGCCACGTCGTTGATGCGAATCAACGTGCGCTCGCGGGGCACGGGATTGGGTGAATTTGGGTTGATCATGGGGAATACCAGTGAATGACTGGTTATCGATGGTTATGTCACGACTCTCTCTCGCAGCAATTCGCCGGGGCCGCTTCGTCGCACTGCGCCCTATATGGGCCCGGCGGCGAGTCCCGCCGCGAAAACCTAGTCCCGTCGCGGCGAGGGCGGCGGGTGTCACCTGATAGGTAATCAGGGAGCAGAAGATGGACGTCTTAACGCAGTCGCGCCAATCCCCCATTGGAGAGTTCATCCATCGATATGGCGCCTCTTGCAGGGGGCTTTTCGTGGCATAAAATTCAGAACCACGGGCATTACCGCACGTCGATGGATGACGTCAGGCTTTGAGACAGAAAGTCGTGACAGCACCATCTCGGAATTGCTAACCACCGTGGAACCAAGATGAACACGCAAGTCACAGCCGAGCAGAAGCCGAGGCGCCGGGCGCCTGAGGGCTTCGAGCGCATCGCCGACCTTGTCCAGCGCCTGGGCATCAGCGCCAGCACCCTGTACGCCTGGCAGGCCGATGAGACCCTCAACTTCCCGAAGCCCACCCAGTTGGGCAAGCGTTTCGTGATCTACAGCACCGCATCTGTCGACCAGTGGCTGGCCGAGCGCACCAGCGCCCAGGGAGTTCCCGCATGAGCGCGACACCCGACACCAAGCTGGACCTTATCTGGCGCATGAACGAGCGCATCAAGGAACTGAATTCGCTAATGGCGCAGTTCAACGCAATGTGCGCCCCGGAGTACGCCATTGTGCGGCACTATCCGAACGCGAATGATCTGCTTCGGCTGCTGTTCGATTCCCTGGATGAATCGGAAGCGCATATATTGGGCGAGCGCATGTTGGCGTGGCGGCGCGAGCAGACCACCGGCGCTCAGGTGACTGCATGAGCCAGGTATTCACCGCCCAGCAGCTCGCGAACATCTTGTGCTGCAGTACCGACGCGCTGCGCGACATCCCTGGCTTCCCGCGACCTGTCGAGAGCACCGGCCCCGAGGGCGAGGTCATCAGCGGCTACCTCGTGGAGGACTACGCGGCGTGGTGCCAGTCCCTGGGTGATGCATCCAAACTAGAATCGCGCAAGCTGATCGGCGCGGCGGAGGCTGCGGAAATACTCGGCACTGACATCGCGCATGTCGTGCAAATGACACTGCGCCCAATGCCGCGTTTCGACCCCTTGTGTCCGCGCCCCATCTACATCGGAGGCGAGGCGGCGGTGTTCATTCGTGAGGAGGTCATCGCCTTCCGCGATCGGCGCACCATCATGGAGAACATGGCCGGCGGCTCCGTGCACTGAGCTGGCCGCAAACCTCGCCGACGAGAAGCCCGCCTTGTGCGGACTTTTCGTTTCTGGGGCTAGTGGGCGGCGACAGCACTGCGCGGGCAGAGGCTAGCCTTGAATATGGATCAAGCCTGCCGACGTAGTGCCAACGGTCGTGACAGGCTTCAACTTGAGCAGTGATCAAGGTGGCGCCACCAGTACCACCGCCGTATCCGATGCACCGGGATGTGTCGTGACGCCAGCATTGGCCTATAGCGCCGGTCTTTGAAGGTAATTGACGGACCTGGACGGTTGATGGCGGCCGGCGCAGATCCTGAGACCCCGTGGAGTTCACGACATGACTGCAGAGCAGCGAGCCCGACACAACGAGTACCAGCGCGAGTGGCAGCGAGCCCGATACCATCGCGATGATGGGTACCGGGCGCGTCATCGCGTTGAAAACCTTACACCCGATCAGGCTGAGCGAAAGCGGGCTGCCAATCGCGAGCGACAGGCCAGGCGCCGCGCAGCCATGAAGGTGGCTGCTATGGGTGCGGCCACCTCCGTGTAATAGGTATCGAAACCGAATCCACGAAAGAGAGCTGGGCATCGCCCGGCTCTTTTTGCGCGCGCGAATAAAGTCGTGACACGAAACTCAAGGGCGATCCCTTCGCGTGGATCGCTCGCCGGTCGCTTTGGCCGCCGAGAGAAAAAATGCCCGAGCCTCAAAAGTAAAAACCCCACTGGTTGCAGCCAGCGAGGTTCGGGTGACGCGGAACGTTGTGGAAATGATTTTACATGTCAGGATCGACAAGTTCAACGAACGGATCAATCAAAAACAACCGCACGAACGTGCTAAACCATCATGACGTCGCTGCGGAAATCAGCGCGGCCATGCGTGCGATCGGCATCATCGCCGAGCCAGGTGACATAGACATCCATCATCTCGGGTGGCAGCGCTTCAAGACGGCCAAGAGCAAGGGCGGCAAGCGTAACGGCTACCTGAAAGTCTTCATGGACGATCACCCGTCCGCATCGTTCGGCATCTGGAATACCGGCGAGAAATGCACATGGTCTTCCGGTGCCGGCGTGGCGCCGATGAGCCAAGAGGAGTGGGATCGCCATCGCGCCGAGATCAAGCGCAAGCAGGCCGACCGAACTGCTGCGATGAAGGAAGCCCAGGCCAATGCCGCCGAGCGCGCGCGGAAGATCTGGGACCGAGCAGCGCAGGCGACCGATGATCATCCGTACCTGCAGAAGAAGGGCATCAAGGCGCACGGCCTGCGCGTGGGGAAGTGGTGGGGATGGGATGCAGAGGAGGGCAAGCCATACGTGGTGTGCGAGAACGCGCTCCTCGTTCCGATGCATGGCCTCGTCAAGTCCGACATCAGTTCGCTGCAGGCCATCTTTCCGACCAAAGTCAAGATTCACGACGACGAGCGTGACAAGACATATTTGAGCAGCGGTGAGCGCCAGGGCGTGTTTCACGTCATCGGCAAGCCCCAGGAGATCGATGGCCGTAAAGTGTTCATCGTGGCGGAGGGCTACGCTACGGCAGCCACCGTCCATGAGTGCACTGGCCATTGTGTGCTGGTGGCATTCGACACCGGCAATCTGCTGCACGCATCCAAGGTCATCCGCGCAAAGTACGCGGACGCGATCATCGTGTTTGCGGCAGATAACGACTGGGGTACCGTCACGCCGGTCAATAACCCAGGCGTCACCTACGCGCGCAAGGCGGCTGCTGCCGTGGGCGGCGTGGTGGCGATCCCTGAGTTCCAGGACGTCGACGGCCTGCCAAAGGGCGGCGACTTCAACGACCTGCACGAGCGCGAAGGCGCGGGCGCGGTCGAGGCCTGGATCAACTGCGCGTTATACCCGCCGGAGCATGAGGCCGAGCCGGTGCACGAGGAGTACAGCGCCGATCAGGACGCGCACACGGGCGAGCAGGGCGGCGACGATGATGTGCCGACGCAGCAGCCAGCGAAGGCTAAGCAGACCACTATGGCTGACGCTGCCGACGAAGCTGCCCGTGTTTTAGAGAGGGAGATGGGGTTCGAGATCCTTGGCTACGACCACGGGGCGTACTTTGTTTTCGTGCATTCCAAGCGGCAGATCATGGAATACACGCGCGGCTCGTTCTCGAAAGCCTGCCTGATCGAGATCTGCGATCTCCAGTGGTGGGAAACGCACTTCGCTGGCCCAAAGGGAGGTATCAATGTCGACATGGCGATCAACTTCATCATCCAAACCGCGCACCGTCGCGGCATCTACGACCGTGCGCGCGTGCGTGCCGGCGGAGCCTGGATCGACACGGGCCGTCACGTGTTCCATCACGGTGATCACCTGTCCGTCGACGGCGTCCCGACCGATGTGACCAAGATCCGTAGTCGATACGTGTACGAGATGACGTTGCCGCTGCCTCCGCCATCCGATTCGGCTCTCACCGATGCGGAGGGACGCAAGTTGTTCGACATCGCTAAGATGTTCCGCTGGCAGCGCGACTCATCGGCGGCCCTGCTGGCTGGCTGGACGTTCCTGTCGCCCATCTGCGGTGCGCTCCGGTGGCGTCCGCATGTCTGGTTGACTGGCCCGGCGGGCAACGGCAAGTCGACGATCATGCAGAAGTACATCTACCCGCTACTTGGCGAGCACGCGTGCCAGTATGCCCAGGGCAACTCGACCGAGTCCGGCGTGCGCCAGGCCCTTGGTTCCACGAGCGTTCCTGTTCTGCTCGATGAGGCCGAACGTAACGACGAGCGGGAGACGCAGCGCGTCGAGAACATGATGTCGTTGATCAGGCAATCATCCAGCTCATCCGACGCCAAGACGCTCAAGGGCACCATTTCCGGCGGCGGCATGGCGTTCCACGTGCGATCCATGTTCTGCCTGGCCTCGATCTATGTCGGCACGCTCAGGAAGGCCGACGTAGACCGCATGGCATTGCTCACGCTCAAGACCTCACGCGGCGTGCCGGAGGCGGTCACGCAATGGGAGCAGACGAGTAAGGAACTCCACTGGCTGGAGCGCGACACCGACCTGCGCGGGCGCATGCTGCGTCGCGTGATCGACAACATGCCGACCATCCTGGCGAACGTCGACACGTTCACCCGCGCTGCTGCGGACAAGTTTGGCAACCAGCGCGACGGCGACCAGTACGGCGCCATGATGGGTGGCGCATGGTCGATGCAGAACTCGGGGGTGGCAAGCGAAGACGATGCGCGTGCCTGGCTGGATTCCTTTGACTGGTCCGAGCACGTAGAAGCCACCGAAGCTGACGACTCGCAGAACGCACTCCAGGAGTTGATGGGGGCGTTCGTCACGGTTCTCGGAACCAGCCACACCGTGCACAACTTGATCTCTTTCGCCTTGAACGAGGAGGTCGAGGGACGCAGCCTCGATGCACGGCAGGCGCGCACGGAGCTGCGCCAGCGCGGCATAGCGCTGGATGGAAACAAGTTCGCCCTATGGAACTCGTCCAGCGCCATCAAAAGGCTTCTCAACAGCACGCCGTTCGCGACCGATCCTGGCGCCGCGTTCGAGCGACTGCCCGGCGCCGAGAAAGGGACGAGGGCTAACAGGTTGAAGTTCAGCGGCCAGCCCCAGTACGTGACCAGGTTGCCGCTCAGCATGATCGGCTTCGGCGCACGCAGCATTGCGAGCGAGAGCGAGATTTTCCCATGAGCAACCAGACATCGATGAAAGACATGTCCAGCACCAGGCACACCGCGCAGATCTCCGCGCGGTGGTACTGGCAAGGCGCGTTCAGGCGCGAGGTGCTGGAGGTCGGGATGCCGATGCCGCTGGCGCAGATGATCAACATCCACCAGGTGCAGACGACCGGCATCATGCGCGGTGCGCTCATGGATGAAACGACAGGGTGCATTGAGCTGCGTGATGTCGGGGAGGGCAAGGCTGCGGCACGTGATCGCGTCCTAGGTGCGGCGCGGATGCTTCGCTTTCTTGCGCATACCGGTATGCGGCCGGCGACGGAGGTGGAGATCGATCGCGCATACACGGCGCTCGACGGTACGCCTGGCCACAACCGCGTCATCGCGGCGGCCTGGGCGCATGTCGACAGCGGCGCATGGGTGGCGGCCATTACTTCAGCTGAGCCGTCGTCGGGCGCGCGCGCCACCTGGTGCAGGCGAAACGGCATCGCGTACCTGCCGCCAGACTGGGTCAATGCGTGGGGGCCGCGTGCGGTCGCCCTGCCGCACCTCATGTGCAGCGATGAGGCCACAGCTGCGGTGTTGGCTGCAGCTATCGGCCGGATCGATGCGGCCGGGCCGCTCGTGTGGAGTGGGAGATCGGTTGCCGGCTCTGTGACGACGCCAAAGGGACGGACGCTGATGAGGGCTGATGCGCCGAGCCCTGCGCAGATCTTGCCGATGGAACAGCACTTGGCGCTCGCGTCGACCCTCAATGCACTGATCGCGTCCAGCCCCACCAGCATGATCACCTGGGCGCTGCAGGACATCCGCGCCGAGCTTGGTAGGTGGTTTGCAGCGGAACACCCAGATCATGCCGAGGTGTATTCGGCGGCGGCCGGGCCGATTCACGACCGGGCGGCGCAGCTCCAGGCGATCGGCCAGGCCGTGGAGATCCTCATCAGGGGTTACGATCGTAGTGCGCCGCGTGATGCGATGGTGACCGCACTGCGGAAGGTGAGAGCAAGGCTGGTGGCATCGATGGCGCCGGCACAGACGGCGGCATCGCCCACCATCACCACTGAAACCGAGCCGGCCATGCGCCGGCTTTTTCATGGGCGCAACTCATCACTAGCGACGGTGGCCGGCGGGCCGATGTGGTGAGGCGCGGTGGCGTCCTGCCCACGCGTCTCTCAGGTGGCGCCACCGACCACGCAATTGGGCATGGAGGGTGGCAGTGCCAACCTGCCACCAGGCCTGCCACCAGGCTGCCACCCGGCACAAGGTATTGTATTTATTGCGATAATTCCAGAAATTGGCACTAGGGTGGCAGGGTGGCAGCTCCGCACACCTATTACCCCAAGATACAAAGCACGGGCATCAGGGAGGTGTACCAATCCACATACATAGCACCCCTACAACACTCCCATACCTCTCCTCCTCGTATACCTCTCTTTACTGCCACTTTTGCCACCCTCTATATAATTAATCTAATTTTCGTCAATAGAATTAGTTAGTTATACGGCTTTGAGTCCTGCTTTTCAGGGTGGCAGTAAGGGTGGCAGGCTGCCACCCCTGCCACCCTGTTGCTGGAACCGGGAAGAGAAGCGCAGACGGACCACGTAGATGGAGCCAGGCGCCACCGTCACTACGAGCTGACCTCGTGGACGAACACCAACCCCGTCGCAGCCACCATCCACGACGGTGTCCGCTGGTGGCCTGGGTGGTGATGCTCGACATGTCGAATGGATGGGCAGGAGTCGACACGAGGGCAGGCGCATGTCGACGAGGCGGACATGACGGCGGCGAGGGGGTGGTGGTGAGATGCCCGCCATCGGCGTGTGCTGGAAATGTGCGTTTTCCGTCAAGCCAAAGGCTGTTTCAAGAAAATGCGCGAATGCCGGCAAGTCTTGCCAGCGTGCAACTGTCAAACCCTGTTTCTGCGTGATCACTTTGGAAGTCGTGACGGCATATTTGCTTTAACGCCAGAAGAAATTCCAACCGTGAGTAATCATCCGAAGCACACCACCGTTGACATCCTTTCCGAACTGCGCACCCAGATCGACGCGCACGGTGAGGTCACGGGCGCCAAGATCGCGCGCTTGAAGTTCCAGGACGTGCCGGCGTCGAGCTGGTCCCGTCACGTCAAACAAGTACGCGGAGAATGGAACGAGGCTCAGCGACTGCGTGAGGCAGGCCTGCCGGCTTCGTCGATCCCGCCCTCCGTCTATGCGCCCGCTGGCATGGCATCCGATGAGCAGACCGACAACTCGGCGCCCGGCGTCATCAACTGGCTCTCCCAGATCGGCGGCCTCCTCAAGCAATGCGACCTGCTGACTCGGCAGTCGGTGCACGTTGATCCGACCACCGGCGTCGAGCGCGTGCGAAACCCGATGGTCCTGCGCCAGTCGATCAGCGCGCGCACGGCGGCGTTGAAGCTGGCCGCAGATCGTGAGTCCACACAGTACGGCGCCGAGAGGGTTGCGCACTGGGAGGCCGAGATGCTTCGTGAGATCAATCGAGCCCTCGGCAAGACACGCGACGAAGCGCAGCGCGTGATCGCGAACCGCGTCCGCAATGCCGTTCTCGGTGTCATCTCACGGCGCCACGCTGAGCGCGAATTCTTGGGCGGCGACATGATGCCGAAGCCCGCAGACGAATCCACACCCCAACCCGCCATGGAAGGTTCCGACCGATGAACACGATTGCGTACGACGACGCTGACGACCTGGATGCACCTCCGCTGCCGCCACGGCCGAAATACGTGTGGCCGGAGTGCGAGCCTGACTTTTCCTGTGTTCGCGGCGATCGCATCATCAGCAGCGAGCAGTTCGAGTTTGAAAAGTCGCAAATCGCCAGTGGCGAAAAGACGATGACCCAGATTTTTGCCGAGTACGGTCTCAACGAGTGGGGCCGCAAGGGACCGAACTATGTGCAGCCAAGGAGGCAGTCATGAGGCGGAGCAAGAAACCCGTGTTCGATCCGGTCGCGTCGCTTGGCGAGCTGATCACCGGGCTGGAGAGGGTCACCGGCCTCCGCGCCGATCCCGAGCCCCGGCACATCATCGAGCGCATTGACGCTGCCGTTGCTGAGTTCAAACGTGGCGTGCTCAAGCTGCACGCGACCGGCAAAGAACGTGCAGCGATTGAGGATCTGCTCGAATACGTCGAGCGCGCCTCGCGCCGTGCGGCGCGCTTGGGTGATGAGTTCGGTACCAGCACCAGCACCGAGGTGCCCCATGGACGAGGGCAATCCGCATGAAGCACGGGCTGCTCGAACGGATCGAGGCGGAGGCCTCCAGGTTGGAGCTGTCGCGCGTAGGTATTGCTGCCTTCGGCAGACGCCAGGCAGCGCACCTGGCCGGACGGCTGGAGGCCGCGCAGGCGCTGCCGGAGGGTGAGTGGCGGAACATGTCCGTGCGCGCCCTGGAGGTACAGGCGCAGGCCCTCATAGACGAACTCGCGCGCTTGTCGGCACCGGCCCCGCACTCGAAGGAATATGAGCATGGATGCTGAGATCAAGGTCAAGGATGACACTGAGCAAGCCCTGAGCTGCAGGCTGGCCTGCGCGCAACTCGAACGCATCGTGGCCGACGTGCGCACGTTGCGCGGCGAGGGTCGGGCATTACTGGTCGCCACCACCGAGGCCTCGGCGGGCGAGCTGTACCGCAAGCTGCGCCAGCTTGGCCGCGAGCCGGAGAGCGTTGCCAAGCTCGACCAGGTCGCTATGGCGCGGCGGCGCGTTGATCATCTTGATGACGAGGTCGTGCGGGCAATCGCCCGCCACCGGCAGGAGATCATCCGGCGCGGCATCCGCAGTAGCCTGATGGGCCTCAGTGCCGAGCCGGCGTGACGCGATACTGGACCCACACCACCTCACGGACGAGACATCGCCGACAAGGGCCGCTCATGCGGCCTTTGTTTTGCGCGCTGGTGCGCCCTTCGTGCGCCAATTTTGCGTGGGGTGGCTGGGAGGCGCGCTGGTGCTCGCTTGTTCCCTGACTCGGGGTCAGGTACGCGCACTAGGTACGCGCATGCGCATGCACGACGACCGGCGGAATTGATCTAAGGATTTGGTCTCTTAGCTGGTCGTTGACGGCTGGTATCTGGTATCCGGTCGTGACAGCGCCGCGTATGCGTTTGCGGAAAGTCAATACTCGAATTTGATCAAGACCAATAACCAAAGGAGATGGTGATCTAGCTGGACGCAGCAGGAAAGGATTTGGTCGTGACACGAACATTTAGTCATGGGCGGACTGGCTGCCCACCGACGAGAGAACCTCATGTCCGACCATCACGAAACACTACAGAGCCTGGAAGCGGAACACACCGCACTCCAGGCCGAGATCGCCGAGAGCCTCAAGCACGGCAAACCGACGCTGGAAACGCGCCGCAAACTGGCCGAGGTCGCCGAACGTCTGCAGGCCGCACGCTCCGCCGCCAGCGCTCAGGCTGCCCAGGAGCAGGCCGAGATCCACGTCAACGCCCACGCTGCCGGCCGCACCGCCGCTGCTGACGCCGTCGCAGGCATCGAGGCATCCATTGGTCACCTGGCCGCCGCTTCCGCCCCGAACCTCGACACGGCGCACCTGCACCCGACGCACGCCATCGCCATCGAGCAGGCCGCCGCCAACCTGGCACTCGCCGAGAGCCGCCACGCCGAAGCCGCGCAGTTGCACGGCAACGCGACGCGCGAAGTTGCCGACGTCGAGCGCAAGCTAGCCGAAGCACGGACCCGGCACGAAATGATCGTTGCCGATCGACGCAGCGGCAAGACGAGCGAGGCGCAGGAAGCACGCCTCTATGCGTTGGCCACCGACATCAGCGACCTGCAGAACATGCTGACCCAGGTGCGCGCCACCGCCGAAGGCCTGACCCCCACCCTCGGCGCTCGCGCCGTCTCCGATGCCCGGCAGGCTCTCGACCGCGCGCTTGTCGAAGCCCGCGCCACGCTCCTGGCCGATCACGTTGCCCTGCTAACCGGTGCGCTGGAGAAGGCGCTGTACGAGACCGAGGTCGCCGGCCGCGCAGTTGGCAAGAGCCTGCACATGCTGTGGCGCCCGAGCCCGGCACTGCGCCATGGGCTGCAGCATGGCCAAATGCCAGCGCAGCAGCGCACCTACGGTGGCTGACCCTCATGTCCAACATCGCCACCCGATTCAAGCCGGGCTACGTCGCCAACCCCCGTGGACGTAAGCGCACGCTGCTGATGTCGACCATCAACCACAACCTCCGTAAAGCCGCCCAGACGCAGCTCGCTGGTCGTGCTGATGAAATCGTGCAGCTCGCCGTCGAGAAGGCCGCCAGCGGCGACTCAGCGTGCATCGCGGCGGTGTTGAACCTGATGATGGCCGTCGTCGAGCCAACCAAAAAGCCGGCAGTGCGTCCGACATCGAATTCGCAGACGGATAGGCGTGGGGCCGAGTCCTGATGCGATGGCATGCAGTGGCGCGAAGACGCTGCGTGCCGGCCGCCAGCCTGCGCTCCGCAACGGGCCGGCGGCCAACCTTCAACGCGGCGACGCCCTGCTCGGCGTCACCGAAGTGGGGGATGCGGGCCTGACTCACCCGCATCCCCTGCGACCTAATCAAGTCTGATCATCAAAAGGAATTGACGTGACACCATCAAATTTTGATCGCCTGGTTGCTGACCTCGACAAGGCGCGCAGGCGTAAGGCCAAGGCAGCCAATGAAAAGATCCATGCTGCAGGTGAGGAGGTCTCCGCCAAGCGCGAGCAGGATGACGAGGGCGACCAGCTCGCGAAGTCCCTGCAGTTCTGCGCCGCCTCCGGCGTCATCACCGGCGCCCATGCCTCGTACCTGGACCTCCTGGGTCGACAGAACAAGCTCCCCGCGCGCGTGCGCGACTCGCTGCTGGCCATCGACACGACCGGCGGTGAGAAGTGAGTCGCGTAGAAATCCCAGTCGAGGCCAAGCTAGACGCTGGCGACATTGATGGCCAGCTGAAACAGCTGACTGCCAAGATCAACGCGCTCGGCGCATCCATCGCCAAAGCCAATCAGGTCAAGTTCAACCCGATCAACAAAGCATCCCTTGATGACATCAAGCGGATGAATGCTGAGTTCGAGAAACTCAAGAACAACTCCCGTCTCGGTGCCGACTTGAATCGCACGGGGCAGGGCGGCAAATCGTTCCTGGATCTCGACTGGTCCAACATCGGCAGCAACCACGTCGCGCGTGAAGCACGGCGCTATGGTGCGTTCAACAAGGTGTTGAGCAGCACCGGCGCATCGTTCGAGCAGTCGCCTGCACCTGGCGGTGGTGGCGGTGGTGGCTCTCCCTGGGCTAGCGCTGGTCGCGGCATCGTCAGCTCGGGCCTGCGCGCCACTGGCGCCGCAGGTGGAGTCGCCGATGAAGCGATCAGCGCGGGCGCATCCGGCGGAATGATGGCCGGCATGGCTGGCCTGGTCGGCGGCATTGTCGCGCTTGGTGTCGGCAAGGCGATCGGCGCCGTCGTAAACAAGATCGGCGACGCCCAGCAAGACGACATCGGCTACGACACCCTCAAGCGCACGCTCGGCGACGTGAACGTCAGTTTCAGCGTTCTGAAAGACAGCATGCATGCGGCATCGAACGCCATTGACGTGACCTACACCGAAGCGCAGAAGATGGCGCTCGACTACGCACACATCTCCGGCGTATCGGGCAGCAAGGGCGCCAGTACGATCGCGGAATCAGTGGCTGCTGGTGGTGGCTTCGGTCGCGCGTTCGGCATCGACCCGAACCAGTCGAGCAATTTCTTTGCTCAGATGACCAACCTGGGCATAACCAAGGACACGCGCGACATCAAGCGCCTCGGCGTCGAGATCGGCGAGGTCATCACCAAGTCCGGCGCGTTCTCTAAGGCCGACGAGGTGATCCAGGCGATCGGCACCTATGCGTCGCAGCAGACGCGCATGGGATTGTCGCCTGCGAATGTGGGCGGCTACGGCGCGATGATGACCAGCATGGTCGGTGCAGGCGTGCCTGGCATGGACGTGCAGGGCTCGGCAGCCCTGCTGGGTCGCGTGAACGGCGCGATCATCAACGGTGGCTCTGGTGAGGCCGGACAGAACTTCATGTATGCGGCCATCGGCCGCAAGCTCAATCTCGACCCCATCATGGCCGCAGCGCTGCGCGAGCAGGGCGCGTTCGGTACCGGGCAGCAGGAGTTCGGCGACGCGTCGGTGATGGGCGCATGGGCTCGTCGGCACGGCGTAAACATCCCTGGTGGCGCGGCAAGCTCGACGAGCACGAACTGGGGGATGCTCCAGCAGCAGTTGAAAGCCACCTATGGGGACGGCGATAACCGCGCCCAGCTGCGCCTCGACGCGATGCACAACTTGCTCGGCGTCGGATACAACCAGGCCGCGTTCTTGGATGACATGACGCCCGCGCAGATGGGCAATGTCTCGGATCGTTTGAAGAAGGCCAACATCGATCCGAGCCAGCTGAATCCAACGGCTTACGCGTTGGCCGCGCAGGCTGCGATCGGCGATCGTGACCAGGCCAATGACGTGGGCCGCCAGCTCTGGAGCAAGCTGAGCCCAGCCGAGCAGGACAGCCTCAACAAGGCGCAGGCCGGCGGCGATGACAGCTACCGCAACGAGCTGATGAAGCTTTCCGCCGCGCACGGCCAGGGCGACACCGAAGGCAGCAAGACCCGTGAGTCCATCCAGGGTGTCGACAAGACACTGCAGGACTTCGCCGGCAAGGCCGTGCCTGCGTTGAACGTCATGCGCGACACGATGATCTGGGCGTTCGGCAAGACCAAGACCGGCGGCGTCATGTCGCCCGAGGAGATCCACAAGTCACTTGTGGAGGGTCAGCGAAAGGACATCAATGACCGCGCGGACGCGCGCATTGAGGCCGCGCGCAGCAGCTACCTGAGCCTGACCAAGGGCCTGCAGGGCGCACCTGATCCCGCGCTTGAGAAAAAGATCCGCGAGGCAGCGGCAAACTACCAGTCCGAGAAGGGCATGGCTGAGCTGCAGCGCGGGCAGGAACTCATCGCGCTGGACTCTGGTGAGGCCAAGGGTGCTGGTGCCGCATCCCCTGGCAGCACGTCAGCACTGCCGGCCTACCTGCAAGACAGCGCAGGTGCAGCATCGCCCGGCAGCGGCGGCAACAAATTCGACCCGATCACCGGTGGCGCTCCGCGCAGTGGAGATCCGATCGGCATCAGGAACAACAACCCCGGCAACCTCCGCTTCAACGCTTACACAAGGGGACTGGGCGCAACCAGATCGAATGGCGGTTTCGCGGTATTCCCTAGCTTGCAGGCAGGACTGGCGGCGGCGGATGCCAACCTCGCCAACTACGCGCAACACGGCATCAACACGCTCTCCGGTGTCGCCAACAGATGGGCGCCCAAGGAAGACGGAAACGATGTTGCGGCCTACATCCGAGACTTGGTCGCCTGGACGGGATACGGCGCCAATCAGAGAATCGACCTGACTGATGCGGCGACGCGCCAGAAGATTGAGCAGGCGATCTACAACCACGAGGGCAACGCGAAGGCACTGCAGGGCACGCCGATGCCGGACACCGGCGGTGCACCTGGCGGCCTCGGCGCATACGGCGCATCAGGCACGCAGTACGTCCAGCACGACCTCAACATCACCCTGACGCATCCGAACGGCCAGCCGGCTGCAGCACCATTCACATACAGCATCAGCGGCAATTCGCCCGCCGCCAAGCCCTACGGAACCTGAAATGACATCCCCCAACATCAACATCTACGACCCGAACCTCAAGGTCACGCTCTACAAGACCATCTCCCGCACGACGCTGGACGGCAGCAACCCGACGTCGCAGCGGTACCAGGGTGCGCAGCGATCCTACGACCTCACCCCATTTTTCGGTGAGTCAGGCTCCGTGCGCACGTCGAAATCCGTGCGCGACCCGGCCGGCGGTTTCGCGCTTACGTTCGCGGACATCCCCTACATCGGCGAGTACGCGGGACAGCAGACGTTCGAGTCGCTCTATGGCCTCATCGAGCCGATGGATTACATCGAGATCCGCTTCCGGCACAACCCGGCCACGGCCGCCGGCCAGCAGCCTCCGATCATCATGCGCGGCTTTGTCTCGGACGTGAGCCGATCCGAGGCGATGGGCACGAACGGGCAGGCGCAGCGCTCCGTGACGGTGACCGGCCAGGACTACGGCAAGATCTGGCAGATGATGCAGGTCATGTACAACCCGCAGTTCACAGTGGGCGAGTCACTCCTGACCAATTTCAAGCTGTTCGAGCGCTACGGCGGTGCATTGAGCATGCTGCCGGCGGCGCAGTTCGTGCAGCAGATCTTTGACTTGATCGTCAATCCGTTCATCACGGCCTTTGCGCCGCCCGACTCGCCAGTGCCCGCCACGATCGAGGCAGGGCAGTACCTCTACATCGCTCACGGCACAACCAACTTCACGAACACGCAGAATTTCGAGTCCACCATCTACGGCATCCTCAAGGCCTCTTGCGACGTCGGCACCTGGAACGAGCTGTTTATCGAGGATGAGGAAGACGGCGTGCACTGCGTTTTCCGGCCGATCCCAGCGATGGACATCAATGGCGACCTGATCCAGCCGGATGCGCCGTCGCCGCAGTATGTCGACATCAGCGACGTTGACGTGATCAGCCTCAACGTGTCGCGTTCGGAGGCCAACGTCGCAAATTATTTCTGGAGCAACGCGCCGCAAAGCGACATCAACGGCGAGTCGAATCGTAGGCTCTGGGCAATGGAAGGCGCCGACAAGGAAACCGTCCTGCAGACGACGTACCCGAACAACCTGGTGTCGCTCTATGGCATTCGCCCGATGCAGTCGGACACCCAGATGAGCGGCGACCAGGTGATCTCAAACAGCAGCGGCTATCTGGCAACGGCAATGAACGCGCGTGACACCGACATTGTTGGCTGGGTCAACAATCGCCGAAAGATCATGCTCCAGATGAACCAGGACAACGTCCTGTACGAGCAGGGCTCCATGCGCGTGCGCGGTAACGAGAACATCCGAGCTGGCATGTATGTCCGCCTGCATCGCGGCACGTTCGTGGCGACTTACTACGTCGTCAAAGTCGAGAACGATTTCATGCCTTTCCAGGGTGTCTTTTCGACGCTCACTCTTGAGCGCGGCACCGGCTTCATCGAGCGCGTCACGCGCGGCGGCGGAGTGGACAGCCCGTACCTGGCTGAGCAGATGACGACGCCCGCGCTGAGCTGACGCGCGGGCAGGGGATGGGTCGGGAGGTCCGGCCCATCTACTCAAAAACGAAAACCGTAAAGGACTATCAGATGAAAGCAACACAACACAAGACGCGCGGGGCCATCATCACGCGCAAGGCGCCAGGAGCCTTTGACCAGCTCGCCAGTGAGGTATCGCGCGCCAGCGCACTCAAAGACGGCGGCGCCAGCAAGGCCGGCACCCGCACGATTGAGCAGGAGCGCACTCACCGAGAGCTGCAGGCCAGCATCGCGCTGCGTCGTGGGAGGATCGATGCGGCCGACGTGAAGGGCATCGAGCGCATTCTGGAAAGGCAAGGGCACCTGCCGGAAAAGATCGGCGCGAAGCTCGACGAGCTGTCCGCCTGAGCGCCAAGTTGGCGGCGTCAGGGCCAAGACCCATCAGCACATCGCTTGACGCCAAGTCGTGCGTGCCGATGCCAGGATGAATTGATTTAGAAATCAGAGCTAAACCAAGCTTCATCTTAGGCACTAATGCCGTATGATTTTTCATCACCAGCTCACGGTTCTGGTCGTGAAATTGAGTGCCTAAGTTGATAGCTGGTGCCTGTTTCGGCTTCATGCCTGTGGGAATTTATCTACGCGCTGACGAACGGTGTCTAGGGTGTAGTAACGATCTTCGAGGTCCGCAAATGAACACGCCGGGGGATGTAGTTGGTGGGTCGCCTGGACAGCGACTTACAGCGTTGGTTGTCTATGATGACGAAGAGGTAATGACAGCCTTCTGCGACATGTTGGAGTATCTCGGTTTCGCAACTTTCGCCGTTAACGGTGCGGAGGCGGCGCTAAATGTCTTGTCGTCTGATCAACGCTTTGACCTGATACTCACCGACGTCCGCATGCCTGGAGCAATGGGCGGAGCTGCACTGCCCGCCGCAGTTAGACAGCTTCGTCCGGAAATGATGATGGTCGTTGTCACCGGTCATGACAGCGGATCGCTGGCTCACTTGCCCCCGGACACGGCAAAACTTAGCAAGCCATTCATGATCGCGGACCTTGAGACCCAGATAGCGAAGCTCCGCGCCTCCAGCGGTTAGTTAGTCTGGCTAACTACCGGATGCGGCATTGATGCGTTGGATGCCCGCTTCGGGGCGACAGCGGACCTTACAAGAGTATGGCGGTAACAGCCCATCGACACCCATTGCCAGCATCAGCGAGGCGTTGCGGGTTCCCGGAACCGTTATTCACCGGACGGGAACCTGCTTAGGCAATTTATGGCGCGCGTAATGGCGCGGGTGTGTGCGGAAATCACGATGCGATTCTGGCGTCAATGACTTCTGCTCGCCTCCGCTGTCCAAAACCGACCCCATGCGGACGATGGTCACGATCGATGTACGAAAGTGATCGTTGTGCGCATATCGGACATGTCCTAATATTCCGGCACACTTTTGGACATGGCGTCACCGATGAGCCGCACATTTGCCTACTGCCGCGTATCGACCACCGAGCAGACCACCGAAAACCAGCGTCTGGAGATCGATGGCCTGCCTTTCCAGGTCGACCCGCGCCGGATCGTCATGGAAAGCATCAGCGGGTCAGTGCCTGCGATGGAGCGGCCAGCCTTCCGCGATCTGGTGAAGCGCATGGAGGAGGGCGATGTTTTGGTGGTGACTAAGCTCGATCGTCTCGGACGAAACGCCGTCGACGTGCGCGCCACCGTCGACATGCTCGCAGGCTTCGGCATCAGGGTGCACTGCATGGCACTTGGCGGCGCTGACCTCACCAGCCCGGCGGGCAAGCTCACCATGTCTGTGATCGCGGCCGTCGCCGAGTTCGAGCTGGATCTCCTCAAAGAACGCACACACGCCGGCATCAGGCGCGCGCGTGAGCAGGGCAAGAGGTTCGGTCGACCGGCCGCGCTGACGGCTGACAGGCAGCGCGACGTTGCGTCTCTACTGGCTGCAGGTGAATCGGTGTCGTCACTGTCCAAGAGGTTCGGCACCAGCCGGCAGACGATCATGCGGATTCGTGACTCGGCGCGCGACGCATCACCCTCACCGGCGGACGTAAGCTACCTGGACAAGGCACCACGCGGCGCCGAGGTGTTCAAGGTCGAGACCTGAGAAACACCATCAACTCAGACCACGAGGCCCGCAATGCGGGCCTTGTTCGTTCTGGTGGTGCACGTTAACTACGGCGTCACCGCACCGCCGGCTTGTGTCTCAGCCCATTGGCGAACTCTGGCAGCTTGCGGCCGTGGTGCGCCGCCCATCGCATTGCGTGCCGCTCGGCTTTCTCCCGCGTCAGGAAGTCCACGAAAGCGCATGGGCCGTCACTACCTCCGGGAAGCATGCGAAGCGCCCACACGCCCGCCTGGGGCTTGTAGCTCAGCGTGGCGAACGTGGCGCTGTGGAACGGCTCGACCAGGTAGGCGGCAAAGCGCGGCGGGTCGAACGTCATGCCGGTGATGGTGACGGGCGACCACTCAACGGTGACAGGTTCGGCAGGCATGCCGCCACGCTACGCCCAGGCGGTCTCATCGGCGGATACGATGGGCTACCACTCGACCAGGGCACGGTATGGACGCCAACTCACTCGAAACGATCAGGGCGCGCGCCGAGGAGTCGCGCCTTGGTACTCAGCTAAGATCAGCCCTGCGCGCAAGAAAGCTCAAAAGCTCACCGGTGTCCCTTGGACCCACGAATGAACCAATAGCGAGGCCACATGGAAGTCGAAGTAAAGCAGGTAAGCGGGGCTGAGATTGAGATGCTCCTGAGCATCCAGGAGTCTCATTTTGTGGATCTCAAAGCCGCAGCAATCGCGCCGGCCAAGCTCAGCCGAACGATTTCCGCGTTCGCCAATACCAGTGGCGGCGAGATCTATGTGGGCATCCAGGAAGAGGACACCCTGGACGGCAAGCGCCGCATTTGGGATGGCTTTGTCGACCAAGAGGCTGCCAACCCGATATTCCAAGTCATAGCGGAAAATGGTGCTCTCGCGGGCATAGTGCGCGCTGAATTCTTGACAGCCGATGGTCTCACCGGCCTAGTCTTGCATCTGACTATATTCAAGAGCAGGGAAATCGTCTTTTCAACTGAAAAGAAGGCTTTCATTCGGCGAAGTGCACAGAGCCTGCCGGTCTCAGAAGGCGGTTTGGAGCGCCTGCGCTACGACAAAGGAGTCAAGTCGTACGAGGACGAATTGCTGAACATCGATACGGCCGACATTACCAATTCGACCACCGTGATCGATTTCATGCTCAGTATCGTTCCCACCGGCGAGCCAGATGAATGGCTAAAAAAGCAACAGGTCATTATCGATAATCGTGCAACGGTGGCTGGCATTCTGCTGTTCTCCGATCTGCCGCAAGCTACGCTCGCCAAACGAAGCGCGGTCAAGGTGCTTCGATATCAAACCAAGACTGACGCCGAGCGAGATTTCCTAGCATTCGATCCGATCACTATTGAGGGTCCGATTTACAGTCTGATCTACGATTGCGTTGAAAAGGTCAAAGAGATCATCGAAGGCATTGAGAAGCTGGGCCCTAACGGGATGGAGCGGATCCAATATCCTCATGAGGCCTTGCATGAGATCCTCACGAACGCTGTCTTGCATAGGGACTATAACGTCGCTGCCGACGTGCAGGTGCGAATCTTCGACAATCGGGTCGAAATCGAAAGCCCCGGGCGACTTCCGGGGCACGTCACCCTGGGCAACATTATTCAAACGCAGTTCGCCCGCAACCCGAAGCTAGTGCGATTGATTAATAAATTCGAAAATCCACCCAATAAGGATGTCGGCGAAGGTTTAAATACTGCTTTCGACGCAATGAATAAGCTGCTCTTGAAAAAGCCGATAATCGTCGAGACAGATACATCTGTAACGGTGACTCTACGTCATGAATCTTTGGGCTCGCCCGAACAGCTGGTCATGGACTACCTCTCGAAGAACGACCTCATCACGAACAGCATTGGACGCGACATCACCGGCATATCCTCTGAAAACACTATGAAGTCCGTGTTCTATCGACTCCGAGACACCGGTCAAATCGTGCAGGTTAAGGAGGCCGGTAAGAAACCTGCCTGGCGCCAGGTCCAAGCCGCTAAAGACGATGCGCCCCCAGCCGAACCACTGGCCGCCGATTGAGCTGGATGGATGCGGCGCTCCGTTCAGCGCGTGATGCGCGGGTGCCGCGTCACCTCTGTGCCCTCTCGGGTAGCTCATGTTGGTAAAACGCGTCGATCGGATCGTCCAGGATCGCAAGCATTTCCGATAGGTGGCCAGGATCGGGCTCCAGCCATGCGTCGATGTTCTCCGGCCTGAGCGCGATCACGCAGCGGTCGTGCCCTGCGGCTGCAACCTCGGGCGGCGGGTCGCGCGTTATGGCGGCGAAGCTGTAGAAACCTTCCTCAGTGTCGGTCGCCTCGACATAGCGCCACAAGCACGCCAGGAACATCTCCTGCTGCGGCTCCGGCGTGAAGCGGATCTCCACCGGGATGTCGCGCTCACCCGGCACCAGCTCGCGCTGCTGCAGCCGATGGAGCGAAACGCTCTCGTAAAACCTGCGCGCGACGATCACGCCGTGGTTGTAGCCGAATAGCTTTTTCCAGACCGTGGATAGCTTGTCCTTGCGCGCGTTGTAGGTGCCCGGCTTCTCCAGCTCATCGGCCTTGGTCCAGCCAGGCAGGCGGCAGCGGTATCGCGCCGGCACGATCATGCGCGCGCCGGTGGCGGGGTCGCGGATCAGCACCGGCGCGAACTGGCCGGGCCACATGCGGCCATAGCCATCGGACTTCGCCTCGGACTGAACCTCCTCCAGTCGCTCACGAGCGGCGGCGATCTTGTTCGTCGCCACACGCTTGTCGTTCTCGGCTTTCTTGGTCGGCTTTGGTGAGGCGAGCACCGCCTCCGCCTTGACCAGGCGCTCGGTCTGCGTGGCGATCTCCTCCTCGATCACCAGCGTCGCGGCGCGGTACGCCTCCAGCATCTTTTCCCGAACGCCTTTCTCGCCCTCATTGCGCGGGCGCTCGAACGGCTCGCGCATGGCGCGTGGCACCGTCTTGAACAGGTCACCCGTTGATCGGCGCGCTTCCATCATCTGCGCGAACGCATGCACGTCGAGCGTGCCGCCCATCCGCTCATAGAGGCGGAAATCCTCCATTACTTCGGCCGAGTAGCACATGGCCCACTGCTCAGTGGCGGGCTGTTAGTCCGTGGAAGCTCAGCATACCGTCGATTTTATCGGCGACCCACTCGTACAAGTCGGGGCCGGCGGCGTCGAGAACCTCGTCCGCGATGCCGGCGAACGCAGGCCAGAGTTCGGCTGGATCAGTGTGCTCCCGGATAAGGGCGGGCAGTTCTGCCTCTATGGCGTTCAACTTCTGGTGAAGGCGGGCTCTGTCGGTCATGAGCAGAGGGTATGTCGCTGCAATCTCACCGAGCGAGACAGCAGAAAGCCCACTATGGGCTGGGCTGGTAATCCCGATTCGGTTGGTGCCGTAGTCGCGGCGCTCTTACTCAGCTGGTTTGATGTCGAGCGACGACCGCTCGGACTTCGCTCTTAAAATCTCTCTAGCTTTGGCGACATAGATCAAGGCACGTTGAAGCTCGTCGGGGTCGCCTTCGGCCTGGACCTGAGAGAGGTACTCAGCAATCGCCTCCTCGCTGTCCAGGTAGTCGACAATGTCGAAGGGAATGAGTTTGTCAGTCATGATGATCACACCTTTGAAACTAGGCTTGGTTGATCGATCTGTCGAAGAGGAGAGCCATGATCGGCCCCATTGAAGTCGGTACTTTACAAAATTCCATCATCAGCGCGGTCGCCCATGAGGGATTGATCGTAACGACGCGCGACGGGCTCCCGGCACGGATCGCGATCATCGACGAGCACGGGAATGTGATCGAGGCCGGCGAAGCCGTGGCAGAGGAGGCCTGGAACGTGGCGATCGCTAGCTACAAGAACTTTCTCCAAGGCATGGGCCACATCAGTGTCCATACGAAACCACCTGGTCTAAGCGACTAGCCGATGTCTATCGAGACTGGAAGGCCCGCATTGCGCAGGCCTTGTTCGTCACAGTGGTACTGGTGTGCAGGCTAGTTAGACCCAACCAGCACGGCGCCGAGCGTCCACACAACGGTTCCATCCGCAAGACGGATCTGCGCCAGGTCGTCATTGCGTCCACCGAAGTGTTGGAACTTGACGCGTGCGCCCGCCGGGATGAGCGAGCACGTGCCGGACTGCACTTCGCTGGCGAGCGCCTGCATCGCCGAGTCCCCATCGTTCGACCTGATCGCCTTCATGGCGATGTCCAGCGAGTGGATGTTGGGGCAACCGACCGTTTGCGCTGATGCCTGCATCGGCGAGCCGGCCACCAGTGGTTCACCACCAGCGGCGGAGATGCCGGCGAAGGTCTTGGCTTGGGCGCCATCGCAGCCACCGTTCTTTACGCACGCATCGATCACCTTGAGGCTGGCCTCTGCTGCTGATGCGTCGATATTGGCCGGACCGGAGCCGTCGCTCGTGTCGGGGTTGGCGAGCGGCACATCCTGCTGTTTCCAGGTCGCCGGCAGCTTGTACTTGCGAATGATCGCCTGGCGCACCTGCTCGTCGACTACATCGACGTCGGCATTCTGGCCGGCGGCCTGTTCCATCTTTTCCTGTAGATCACCGAACGCGTCGCCAATGGCGAAGTCGTGCATGGAGACGATTTGGGTGTCTGTCGAGTGCGCCACCGTCCACGGCTGCGCCGCATTCTTGCCGCCAGGGGTGTAGTCGGCGTGCGCGATCCGGCCGTGCAGCACCTCATCGCCGCCGGCCGGCAGATCTGAGCGAATCAGTCGCACGAAAACGCTATCAGCCTGCGGGGTCGCCTTCATGACGCGCTCTGCGATCGCCTTAACTGTGGCGGCACGGTTAGCTTCAGTGCCCGTGGTTTCCGTCACGCTGACCTCGATCATTGGGCTGCCGGAGACAGCGCCGGTCAACACAACGCGGCGCACGGTGAACGGCGCTGCATGGGTGACGGGCTCGCTGTTGGTCGGCTGGGCGGCCTGCTGTTGCTTGTTATCGTCCGACGCAAACATGGCGGCGCCAGCCGCGAGCAAGAATGTCGCCACCACGATGATGCCCAGCACCCTAAGTGGCCCTCGAATCGCTGGCTGTGTCTCAATGTTGTCCGTCATCTCGTGCCCCTGTCCACGACGTCAAAAGGGTGCCAGCCTACCGGGTGAGCGGCAGGCTGGCGAGGTGGATTAGTGGCAGCTATCGCCGCCGTTGTTTTCCCACTCCAGCAACTGGTCTAGTGGGTAGACGACTTTTAGCCCCAGCTTTACGAACTTCGGCCCGATTCCCTCCGACCTCCATCGCATCAGTGTCCGCTCAGAGGGCGAGTCCTCTCCGTACCGCTCGCTCAACTGCCTTGGACTAAGGAACTGCCTGTTCATCAGAACTCGCATCCTCATCAGTGCCGATGGACTGGTTGGCGTTACGAATACTCGGCGGTGAGGTGGGTGAGCGTCGCTTCAATGGCGTTCGCGTACTCCAGACCCTCGCAGCTCATCCCACACTCGGCGAACTCGCGGCGCACCTTGCGGATAGCGCGCTCTGTTGCATTGAAACGGCCGCAGAAGGGATACAAGTGGCTTTCGTCCTGGGCACGGAAATACTGGTTTATGGCGCTGGTGTTCCGCGCGCCAATGTAAGCCGCAGCGGCCAGTGCAGCGGCTTGCGCAAGCAAATAGAATCCGGTGTTAGCCATGATTGACTCCAATTCAGTCGGTTGTGGTTAGGCGGCCGCCCCCGTTGGCGCGGGGTCGGTCGCCGCTTTACCGCGCTGGCGCGCGGCGGTGGTGCGGTTATTTAGTGGGGATGGTTTCAGCCGTGAACTTCAAGCCGAGCGCGGTGAGTATCGCCACGATGGTCTCGTGTCGGGGAGATGCGCCAGGCCTGAATACCTTGTATAGACTTTCGCGGCTCAAGCCGGCGGTGGCGGCGATCTCGGCTACACCGGCCGCCTTCACGATCTGGCCGAGAAGGTCTAGAAACTTTTCAACGTCACCGGTGGCGAGCGGCTTCGACAGTTGTGCGGCGAGATCTTGCTTGTCGTTGGTTTTCATCATGCCTCTGCGTACATGGGTGGTAACAGACCACACGGCGCTCGTCATTCTTTTGGACGACGCCCGCCTTGAGTGGTTTCAACGGACGGACGTAGGCAATCGAGCGGCTTTGGTCCTGAGCACGAGTTACGCCCCAGTGCAGTGTGCGGACCTGCCGGGAGCGGCGAACGGCAGCTGGATCGTGCGGTAGTGATCATCGTGAATTCCCTGCAGCAAGTCCTGCTCGATAGGGTGATTGTAGCCATTTGGCTACATGCGTCAAGGGCAGGGGGGGGGGGCGCTCATACTTGTCCAGGTCCGGCAACGGGCGCCGCTTTCGGCCGCGCCTCTACTTTGTGCAGATTCCATTGGCGATGTCGCAAGCGTCCAGGTCGGGGAGAGGCTTACGACGACGCACCTCGCCCGGCTTGTGCTGTGGTGCCGGGACCGGCGGCCGGGGCGCGTTGCGCTTGGCGTGTTCCACCTGGCGCACCTTCGCCTGCTCGCGCGCCTTCGAGCGGATGTAGTCGACTACGTCATCACGCAGCAGCACCCAGTGCCGCTGCGTCAGCTGGAGCGCGGGGAGTTCGCCGGTGTCGATGATCTCGCGCACCACTGCCACACCGCAGCGCAGGATCTCGGCGGCTTCCTCGATGCCGATGGTTGGGCTGGTCGGATTGGTGGTGTGCGGCTTCATGTCTCGCCCTCGGTGTGTTCGCGTGGATGAGCGTACAGCGCTGTGCGGCGCTCGACGCGGCCAACATGCACCTGGCGCATGAGCAGAGCACCTAGGTATGGAGCCGTCTTGGTGGGTGGGGTACCGGTACGTCAAAGTGGGCATGATGCTCGATGAAACCCGCCCACATAGCTTGGTGCAGGGATCGCTGTTCGGATTTGCACCGCCCGAGCAGGATTTGCGCCGGGAAAAACTGATGGGTGTGCTCGACCACGCGAATCAGAAGTGGGGCCGTGGCACCATGGGGATTGGAGAGGGCGGCATCAAAGAGCAGCGTGCGTGGGCGATGCAGCGGGACATGTTGAGCCCGCGGTACACCACGAACTGGAATGAACTGCGGGAAGTGACGTGAGCAAACAATGGAGAAGAAACGCATGCGCATCGGCACAATCGTGATCGACACAGACCCGTCACGGACGGACAGCGAAATCTGCGACGACCTTCTGGAACATGAAGTCTTGATTGTCGAAATCGGCACGCGCCCGACCAAGATGCATCGGAGGAATGCCATTTCCGAAGAGTTGAAGCGGCGACCCGCGCGGTGGGGCAAAGAAGAGGAGGGCGATGTGCTGCTGTTGACCTATGTGGTCAACAGCCAGGGGCGCATCTGCACGTACGACACCAT
The DNA here is from genome assembly GCF_002878475.1 of Dyella sp. AD56. NCBI lineage: Bacteria > Pseudomonadati > Pseudomonadota > Gammaproteobacteria > Lysobacterales > Rhodanobacteraceae > Dyella > Dyella sp. AD56. The sequence goes on along the minus strand of NZ_NRDP01000024.1, from coordinate 133,565 downwards.
CGACGATCTCGACAACCATGATGTCTTCGATGTGCTGTACCTCACTGACGCCGATGGCGTGGGTTTTGAAGGAGCTGAGGCGGCAATCGAAAAATTGACGATGGACTGGCGCAAAAAAGGGAGGCCTGGTCGATACCTCACGCACTTTGAATACGATGACAGCGTGGACGATGAGGACGATGAGAAGGAATAGGCTGGGGTGACATCAAAGGATGGAAAGATCATGAGCACAACGACCAATCCGGCGACGGCACAAGCGGCACCTGCATCGTCGGCGACCATCGCAATAGTCACAGTGATGGCTGATGGCAGTAGGTCGTCCATCCTTGGTCAGCGTTAGTAGGTTGTTTAAGACTCGCCGGACCCGTCAAACCTTGCCGCGATGCAGGCGATTTTGGACGATAGAGAGCGGCCGCTCTATGAGTACGAGATAGCGGCGTAAACAATCGTGATTATGGTTTAGTCCATCGAGGGGAGGCGCTGTGCGGTGTATCTTTTGCTCTCAGGATCGTCCACCTAGTCGGGAACACATCTTCCCGCTTGCCATTGGCGGCACGGTCACCACGGACCGGGTTTGCGCCAGCTGTAATTCAATTCTCGGGAGCCGTGTCGATTCCGCGCTGAATGATTTCCTGCCCGTGCGCGTGCGTCGCGCCGAACTGATGCTTGCTGGAAATAGCGGCGAGCCGCCCTCGATGTTAGAGATATTCCTCGGCGATCAAATGCTGATCGGACCGGAGGCAAAGCGCATCAAGACATCGCTGAACAAGGTAACCGGCAAGCTTGATCATCGCCAGCTCTATCACGCCACTGACGTCGTTCTGCCGGACGGTAGGAAGGCGCGACAGATAACGCTCGATGAGCGCGACAAGGATCAAATTCCAAAGATCCTGCAGCGTGCGCGGAAGCGGCAGGGCCTGCCGCCGCTCTCACCGGAGGAACTAGCAACTAAGGCTGGCGAATTCAAAGTCACATCCGTAGAGAATCCGCTTATAAAAGTGGAAATCCCTATCAAATTTGAGTATCTGCGCCATGCGATGATGAAGATCGCTTATGAATTGGCCTTCTTGTGGCTCGGTGAGAGCTATTTGGACGACCCGCTAGCGGCGGATTTGAGAGCGGCGATCTTGTCCGAGGATTCGTCCTCGACGGACTCGTTGATGGGATACGTGGGCTGGGCTTCGTCGTGTGACGTGTTCAAGTTCTGGACTCCGCACAAGGCACATCACCTGGCTTTTGCATTGGTCGAGTCAGAAACCGTGTTCGTTGCGGTGCGAGTGTTCGATATCTACGCGGTAGCGATACCTGTAAGCCATCAGCTCAGCCGATATCCTGAAATTGGCATCGATGGGTCGGGCGCCCCATTTCTTGCGATCGATGCAGCAACGGGCAACAGGATACAGACGACATTCGGCGATGAGCGACGCAGGATCGCGCAAGCGATGTCGACACATGGGCGAATTCCACCTTTCCCCGATCCACTACCCACCGATGGCACGGGTTGAACATCTCAAGCTGTGCGCTCATCCGCCGACGTCACCGCTAGGTAGTGGCAGTTTGCGCGATGAGCGCCACCCGTTCTACGAGAATGAGCGACTGGCGGCTTGAATCACGAGGCCGATACTCTGGCCGCGCGCCACTGTGATGTCGCCAGCTCCTATCGGCCGTAGAAGTGCTCAAGCGCTGCTTTGATGGCGACCTCCGTGCCGGACTTGAGACTCGATTTGGTGACATCCCCCAGCCACGCGAGGACTGACCGGCCCAGCTTCTTGTCGCCGTGCTGCGGTTCGTCGCTGTCCTCCTCGATCGCGTACCCCAAATCCTCCAGCTGGTCGCTGTCGATTCCGTGCTTTGACAACTCGGACTTGAGGGCCGCCAGGTTGTTTTTCAGCAAGATGGCGGTTGAGACGTCGCCGGCATTGCCGGCATTGATCACCAACGTGATGGTGTTACCCATGGCGCTGTGGAACATGTTGCGCAGGTCGGGCATGGCGATCGCGTCTTTCAGCGTGGACGGGGCCGCATCAGCTGGCACCTTGTCTCGGAGCTGCAGAGCGAAGTCGAGCAAGCGGCTACGCACTTCCGTCACGATCTGGCCAAAGAATCCAGCCGGCGAACGAAGCCAGGCCTGCTGGACGGAAAAGTCCTCGTTCAACCCGTAGTCCAGCAGTGGAAACCAGACCGGGTCAACGGGCACGGCGAATTCCTTCCCCTCTATCTCTCGCCTTGCCTGATGTTCGAGCTCGCCGATACCCGACCTAATTGGGGAAAGAAAATACGCTCTCTGCTGTTCGTCCATTTTGGCTGTCGACAGGGTGCAGTCCGACAGAGTTCTAAATCCATCGCTGATAGTGCCTTGCGTAATCCCGCGCCGGGCGCGGTAGGCCGGTAGCGGGCTGTCGTCGCGGTACCCGGACAGCTCGCCCTTGACCCAGCCTAAAAGCTCTTGATCACCCAGCTGATGAGCGAGCACTTGGGCGCGTAGCAATGAGCTAGTCAGAGAGACGCTTGTGTCGCTGAGTGCGTTGATCAGGTCGTCAATGCTCTGCACAGCTGCTCCGTTGGCTGGGTGATGAGTGGGGCGTGGCTCGTACGTGGGGGCGGCGCCCGTCAGTCGAAAGGTTGAGCCTCATTTCGGGCGTCCGCAACCAGGTCCGTACATCGGACACGAAAAAGCCCACGTGATGCAGGCGTGATCGTTCTTGCTTGCGGGCGCTTGTGTCGCCTACGCGCTGTGCCGGAGCTGGTGGGCGTTCTCCGCCGCCGGCATCGGTGTGCCAGTGCGCAGCGAGTCGAGATAGTCCGCCCATGTCTGCATCATGGCCCTGCGCTCCTGCAGAAACTTGGTGCGGTTGTAGGCTGTGCCGTGCACATCCTTCACCGCGTGCGCGAGTTGCATCTCCAGCCATTCCACGCGCATTCCCAGCACTTCATCGCCGAGCGTGCGGAAAATGGCACGGACACCGTGCCCGCTCATCTGGTCGCTGCTGTAGTCCATGCGGCGGAGCGCTGCCAGCACGGCGTTATCGGACATGGCGCGCGAGCCGTCCGGCGTGCGCGCACTCGGGAACACGTAACGGCCGCCGCCCGTAATCTCACGCGCGGCGCGCAAGACGGCCACGGCCTGGCTAGACAGCGGCACCAAGTGATCGGTGCCGCCTTTCATCTTGGCGCCAGGGATATCCCAGCGCGCGCCGTCGAGGTCAATTTCCACCCATTCCGCGTGGCGCAATTCACCAGGACGCACTGCCGTAAGCATGGCCAGCTGTAGCGCGTAGCGCGTGATGGCGGACCCCTGGTAGGCGTGGATGGAGCGGAGGAGGGCGGCGACTTCGTCCGGCGACGTGAGCGCGGCATGGCTGGTTTTTTTCACCGGCGATATGGCGATGTCGACAGACGCGAAGGGTACGCGCTCAATCCGCAGCGTTTTGGATGCGTGCGCCAAGATCTGGAGCAGGTTACTCAGCACTCGGCGTTCCGTTTCCGACTTCCCGCGCGCGGCGATCCGGCGGATCACGTCAAGCGCGTGCGCCTTGCCGATCTCCGCCACCGGCACGCGGCCGATGTAGGGGATGAGGTCGTGCTCCAGTCGACCCATGACCGTTTTGGCCTGTGCCGGCTTCCACGTGGCGGACATCTTTTCGTGCCATTCGCGGGCGACAACCTCAAAGGTGTCTGCGGCAGCTGTGGCAGCGGCGATCTGGTCCGCCTTGCGCTGCTGCACCGGGCTGGTGCCTTTGGCAATCAACGCGCGGGCATCGGCGGCTGCCGTGCGCGCCTCGCCGAGCGTCACCGGCGGATAGGTACCCAGGCCCATGCGGCACTCTTTGCCGTTGAGCAGGTATTTGAGGCGCCAGTATTTCGCGCCGGCCGGCGATATCTCCAAGTAGAGGCCACCACCGTCAAAGAGGCGCCGAGGCGTTTTGCCGGTGCCTGGCTTGGCGGCTTTGACTTGGGAGTCCGTGAGGGGCTTGGCGATGCGCGGCATAGAGTTAGGGATACGGGGAGGATGGGGATATGGCAGGTATCCTATCCCATATCCCTAAAATATCCCTAAAGATTCCCCGCGATCCCCCAACATCCGCGTACCTGTGGACATGAAAAAGGCCCGGAACCGTCGCTATTGCTAGGTTTCCGAGCCTTTTTCTGATTCACATTCGGATCGATATCGCACGATCCATATGCTCTATTGGTGGAGGTGGCGGGAGTCGAACCCGCGTTCTTTGAGCATTTTCAACGCTTAGCGGCGGTGGGCTGACCAGATGTTGACCAAAGTGCCGCCACCTTCTGTCCGGCGTCAGGAGCGATCGAAGGAATCCACCGTCCATAGACCTTGATGATCATGGCCCAATCCTTGTGCCCCATCATGGTCGCCACCCAGACGGGATTCTCGCCAGCGCTGAGCAGCGTCGAGGCAAAGGTGTGGCGCATCTGGTAGGGGTATCGGTATCGCACGCCCGCGCGTTTGAGGGCTGGGTGCCATGCCGTTTTGCGGATTGGCCCGTCATGAAGCCATGGCTCGCCAGTGCGCGGATTCAGGAACACCTCTTCGCCGCGGAGCTGAGAATGCGCGCGCTGCGCCTGAATGGCGTTCAATGCCGGAACCAGGAGTTGAACCGTCCTCCGTCCCGCCTTGGTCTTGGGCGCCTTGACCTTCTTGCGCACCTTTGCCCGCCGCACGCTGACCATTCCATTGACCAGGTCGACATCTTCCCAGCGCAGGGCGATCAGCTCGCTGGTGCGCAGGCCGGTCCAGAATCCGAACTCAAACAGGTTGCGGACCTGGCCCTCACTGGCTTCCAGGATTGCCGCCACCTCGGCCGGCGTAAACGGGTCGACATCGTCCGACTCTTTGGGCGGCTCGATCTTTCGCGGTGTCCAGCCGACGAACGGATTGGCCGTGATCTGCTCATCCTCCACCGCTTGGGCGAACATGCCGCGCATGGGGAGCAGCAGGTTGCGGATGCGCTTCAGCCCGCAGGTCTGTTCTGACACCCATTCTTTCAGCTCGCCGCGCGTCAGCTCTGTCAGCCGCTTGGCGCCGAACGCCGGAACCCATACTCGCTGGATGGCAAGGTCATAGTCGCGGTAGGTCGTGTGCTCGATCTGGCTCTTCATCCCCTTGAGCCAAGTCTCCAGTCCCTTCTCGATGGTCAGCGCTGCGCCTGGGAGCTTGCTGAGCGTCCTGGCGCGCTTGCTGTCGGGGAAGAACCTCGCGTAATCGAAAGCGCCCCGAGCGATCTCAGCCTCGATCTGGGCCTTCAAGTTGGCCGCGAACTTCAGGTTGGCGGCAGTCGGCGGCAGCTTGAGACGTTCGCGACACCTGGCACCGCGGTAATAAAAATCGATCTCTACGCTGCGCTGCGTTGCAGCGCGGACACCTGCTGACCGGCTACCCATGTCTCATATCCCTCTGTGTCGATTAACACCCTTCCATCGGGTGACCTCATCCAGACGACACCTTCCAACCATACGCCGTTCTTGATCTTCATGCGGATGGCGTTCTCGGTGTAGCCCGATTCCTTGGCAAACTTGCTGATGGTCACGTGTCGGAGCATCAGGCCACCTTCCTCTCTTGCTCGATGCGCTTGAACTCGACTGCCCACACCCAGGGGTTGGCGTCCCAGCTGCCGGGGCCGTTGATGGATTGCCACAGGTCGCGGAACGCCAGGCGTGCGTCCTCGTAAGCATCGGCCGTACCTTCGACGACTTCCTGCCAGGTCGTCTGTGCAGCGCTGTAGCGCGGCCGATAGCCCGAGCCGATGTCGATGCGATGCACGCCCTCGGCCACGGCCTGCTCATGCGTGATGGCCTGCAGCCGCTCGACGCGCACGCCGGTCACCTCCAGGGTGATGCGGCTGGCCGCCCGTGGCATGTGGATGCTGGGCGTCCATTGGCGCCCATCTGCGACCAAGTCAGAACATGGGTCCGCGCGATAGAGGAACGTGCCGGCAACCTCGCAGCAGGCATCCCACGTGTGAGGCAGCATTTCCTTGGTAAAGCCGAACTCTGCCGGATGAGGGACACGCATGTGAGTCTCGCGCACCCACAGGCGGTCGCCGACATGGCCATACGGGCACCAAAGCGACTTGGCCAGGCGTCCGTGCTTTTCATCGTCCGGCGTGCACTTGCCGACGACGGGCAGCTTGCTCGAATCGGCTTGCGGAACCACGAAGTCCGGCTGCGGCTTCACGATGCGCCGCGTCACCGTCTTGCGCCCATCGAGGATGGCGCGGACCATGGGGGCACTGAAGAGGATGGGGGATTCACGCATGGCGCGGATTACCGGTGAGTTTGACGGGTACACCTACGAGGCGATTTGGGATCTGCCCACGGACCATCGCATCCTGTGGAACGCCAAGGTGCGCAACAGCCGTGGAGACATCGCCGGCACACCAGGTGGCTCGATCCTCGTTCTCGGAGATGCCTCTGAGCTGTCGAACGAGGAGTCCGTTCGCCAAACGGTGGCGACGGCGATCGGCGGTGGCGTTGGAGTGGATCGCGAGGTCTGACGTCCCGCCGCCTCCCTGAAGCAGCGGAAGGCGTACGATGCGGCCATTCAACAGGATGGAGATTTCACGCATGGCAATGGATTCGCTGTGTGCAGGGGTCGAAGCGCTGGCTCATTCGGCTCCGACAGTTCGTTGGTGGCTTGGCCTCAACGCTGTCGAGCAAGGGACTTGGTTCGCCGGCATAGGCGCATTCGCCGCGGCCGTAGTGGCTCTTGGCATCGCGTTGTCGGACGCTGTTAGGAGGAGGAGCGCGAGTCGGGGGCGAGGTGATGTTGTTCTGGCCATGGCGTTGCCGGAACTGAGCCGGCTGAAAGCCCTGTTCGTGGAGGCTGATCTTCGCCTCGGGTGCATGAAAGGGGAGTTCCTGCGTGACGGCGGCCATGCGGTCTGGTTTCGGCGCAATGGGCCTAAGTTCCGTAGCCCTCTGGAGAGCCTCCCAGCTGATGCATTTGTTGACCTGCCACGGCATCTCACGATCAACCTTCCGACCTGTATCCATGCCCTCCCGGCCGTCGAGGCGCAGACTGGCGCACTCGCGACGCTTGTTAATGACCCTCGGGACGAATTTGTCGCGGAGAAGATCGCCGAAGTGAAGGACTTTCTTGCGGCTTGCGCCATTGAGTTCAATGCTGCGACTCAGTACTTCGATAAGAAGATCAACCCGCGGCAAATGAAGAACATGAAGCCCTTCCTCCCGGTCGCTAGGCCTCCAAACAAGCCGCAGTGACATCACGCCGCCTCCCTGAAGTTCTTGACGTTCAGTTCGAGGTTTGCGCGAGCAAGCGCGGCAAGCGGAGGCGGGCTCACGCTGTTACCGACCATGCGCACGCTGGCGCTGATGCTTAACTTCCTGCCGTCGGCTGTGCGATCGATAATGTAGTCAGCCGGGAAGCCCTGCGCGCGGAATAGTTCTTCACGGCGCAGCATGCGTAGACCGATGTCCACGATCACGTAGGGCGTGCCCTGGATCGTCACGGTGACCAGCGCGAGCCTCTCCTTCGTGGTCATGGTTGCCGCGGGATTGCGCAGGCTTCCGTGCTGGCCGCCCTCGCCGTAGTAGCGGATGAGGAAGGCGGCAACACGCAGCGCACCGGCCTCGTGCTCCGGGCTCAGCGTGCACTCAACGACTCCGAATCGCGTGGCGCCACCCAATGCCGTCTGCAGCGGTTCGCCCGCGCTCGTTCCCTTGGCGTTCTGACCGAAGGCGGTCAGATGACCGGTCACAATGCGCTGCTGGCTGCCGGTACCGGTGATCGAGCTGACGGGTTCGGTAGCTCCGCGTGCCCGGGCAGGGTTGCCATTCTCGCCACCACCGTTGGCCTGTTCGAGGAACGTAGTGATGATGCCCATGGCGTGGGCTGCGCCGGCAGGCCTGGCAGCCCCGGCGCCGCTCGTGATGGTCGGCATGGACGTGGTCACCGGGCCGCCATCGCTGTCGCCGCGGAATTTGATCAGATGGGCCGCTGCGACGGCATGGCCGCCGCTTGCTGTAATCGCACCAAGCTGACTCTCGACATGCCTGTGCCCGGAACCCCAGCGCTGCACGCCGCGTGGCTTGCCGTCACCATGCGCGGCCTGCACAAGTGTCGGAGCAATGACTGCATGCGAGCCGCCCTTCGGCCATGCTGTGATGACGCCAAGCGGGTCGTCGGATGATGCAACGCCGTTGGCTGAGGCGTTGGCACACTGGACGATGAAGGGCTCGGCAGCGGTGATGACGTAGCGCTGGATGCCCTTGGCGATGCGCCGGCAAGTCGCATCGGCGAGCGGCTTCTTCCGCTGGAAGATCGACGGACACTCAATGGACCAGTCGATGCAGTCCGCTGCGGTGACGTAGGGCTTGGCACGACCGGGCCCGTGCGTCGGTTCTGGCCAGCGAATGGCCTCACCGTCGCGCCGCGCGATCAGGAAGAGACGCTCGCGGCTCGTGCCGGCGCCATAGTCGCAGGCCTTCAGAAGTCGATGCTCGACGACATAGCCGAGCGCACGCAGCGCGCCGACGAACTGGCGCCAGATGCTGCCAGCGCGCTTCTTGTCAGGCACGAGGAACTGCTCGCGCAGCGGTACGCGCTCACCGGGTGCAGCTATAGACCCGTCGAGCCTGACGACGCGCCCAGTCGCTTTGTCGCGCTTCGCGACCAGCTGCGACCAGAGCAGCATCTGTTTGACGTTCTCCAGGCTGATGATGCGCGGTGCGAGCCCGCGCTTGTTGAGGATGCCGGCGACCTTGACGATCACCCAGGCGAGGCTTCGCACTTGGCGATCGCGCGGCTGGCCGCCCTTGGCCTGGCTGAAGTGCGTGCAGTCGGGGCTCGAATGGAACCAGCCGGTTTTGCGACCATTGACCTCCCGAAGGATATCGACCGTCCAGGCGTCGGCCTCCATGTGCCGCGTAAACGGATGGTTGGCCGCATGCATGCTGATCGCCAGATGATCGTGGTTGACCGCAACGTCCGGGTCACGACCAAGCGCCTGGCGCAAGGCCTCGCTGGCGCCGCCACCACCGGCGAAGAAATCGACGACGATTTCGCCCGGGCGAAGGGCAGAGGCAAACTTCCGGCGTGGGAAGTTGAAGCCGTCCTGATGTGATCCGTCAGCCATTGGCAGCTCCGAAGCTGGCAAAGACACACAGGGCTGCAATAACCAGCGCGATCACCAGGATGGTCGGGTTGTTGTCGGGGTTCATGAACCACTTCATGTCAGGCGCCCTCACTGGCAGAGAGGAGGCGATCGATCTCAGCTGCGATCAACGCGCCGGCCTTCTCCAGTTCACGGATGCGCGACGCGTTCGAGTTGTCTGCGCCAGGCTTCCACGAGGTAGCACTCCAGGGCCAGCATGACGGCGGCTGGTGTTCGGGGCGTTCCTGAGTTCGCTGTAGATCGCGGAAGTCGGCGATCATGCCTGCGAAGCAGGCATACGCCGCGGCTGCGCAGGGCAACTCGGCGGCATAGTGGCCATCCGGCACCTGAGCGTAGGTCTTGGCATCGCGCTCCGGCGTATAGCCTTCGGCAGTGATCTGCCGCTGGCGCTCCGCCAGGATGAGTCCAACGCCGGTACCGGCAAGTTTCTCCAGGGCTGCAACGAGCGCGAGGCGCATCGCCGCGAACACAGCGTCCGGTTCGTCCAGGGCTTGCGTGTCGCGCCACGGCCAGGGCTTGCGCACATTGCCGACGAAGTAGGCTTGGCACGCACGCTCGATCACTTCATCGCGGACGTCGATGTTCATTGGTTCTGCTCCTTTCGATCAGCCTTGCGCAGAAGGCGCTGGCGGTGGGTCTCGGTGCTCTTGAGGGCGAACTCCAAGTCACGGAGCGCGCGATCAATGGCGGCGCTGTCCTGCGGGCGCAGGCCTGCCTCAGTGCCTTCCAGCTGCGCCTGGCGCGCGTGGCGTAGGGCTGCGTCGAGGCTGGCGCCACAGCGCGTGCTGGCGCGTGCCCGTCGACATAGGAAGAGGATGTCGGTCATTCGGGGATACCGTGCTCGATGCAGACCTGCTGCCAGGCCTCCATGACGCGTTTGAACGCTTCGGGTGATCCGGTCGACTTATCCGGGTGGGCGCGCAGCCGCGCAATCTGCATAGCTGCGCGGATCTCGGACGTAGAGGCGCCACGATCCACAGCGAGCACCGCGCTCCAGTGGTTCGCGTCGTCTGGGCCGGGTGCCGGCAATGCGAGGAAGCCAGAGAACGACGCGCGCACGAGCTCAAGTGTTCCGTGGCGTAGTTCCACACGGCGCGCCTCAATGATGTGGTGGATTGCCTGCAGGTTCGCTTCCACGGTCGCGTAGCGGTCGACGGGGATGCAGACCTGCATGCCTCCCCACGTGAACCACACAGCGACGCCAGGGTCAGCGGGGCGGGTTACGCCAAGGGTGCAGTTCGACGAGATGACCAAGCCGGCCAGCTCGACCTCGCTGTCTTTGGCGAACAGGCGAATACTGTCCTGGACGTTCTTCAGCGCACCGGCGAGCGTGGCGCGGAACGAACCCTTTTCGCGATCAGCGAAGCGGCCGAAATTCTTTGGCCACGAGAGAGGGAAGGCGGCAATCATCATTTCTGGCCACCCTCAACGATGCGAGCACGCGCCGCACGCCGCGCAAGCTTCGCCTGTTGCTTGGCCACGGCCTCGTCATGGTCCTTGGGTGCCGAACTGACGTGCGGCGCGGAGATGGCGATCGCATCGAGCTTGTGAGCCAGAGGGCTCAGCGAGTGGAAGAAGCGACCATTGCGACCGTAACGAGGCATGCAGGCGTTCCGATCAGATGGCGAGGTGGGCGAGGAGGTACTGGACGCGCTGGGCGACCGTGTCCACGCGGGCCTCGACCGACTGAAAGGCCTCGATGACCGGAGCGACGTTCTCCTGTCGGATGAGCTTCTCGCCCTTGACCAGGTCGCTCGGCTTCAGCACCGGCGTCAGGCGGCGCTCCAACTCAGCGGAGAGATCGGTGAGCAGATCCAGGGTCTTCAGCAGTTCGCTGTGCGCGAAATCGTAAGGCGACAGCTTTTCGAACTCGACCTCGACTTCCTTCATGAGCACGGCTTCATCAGCCGGCTTGATCGCGCGGAGCTTGATCTTGCTGCTGGCGGTGCGACGCGCGCGGGGACGGCTGGTGGTGCGCTTCGGAGCGGTCTTGCGTTTGGCCTGAGCCATTTAGAAATCCTCTTAGGAGTGTGAATGCCGGAGGAGAACGGTCGTTCCCTCTAGCGCTGGGGCAAAGGAGGCCTTCGTCGGAATTCGACTGGCCCAGGGAAAGCGGCTCAAGATTTGGAGCCGCACACGCGCCGCATTCGCGTGGCGCAGATGGCCGTCAAAGCTCGCGAGAATCGAACCGGCAGAGCGGATATCGGCGGGTGTCGCAGCGAACCCGTGCCTCACGCTGTGTGCTTGGGCCCAAGCAGCGAGGTTCTGCGTCATGTGCTGGAGCACACGAGCCCGAACTCGCGTGTGGGTTGGATAGACGACATAACCCAGGAAATCGATGCCGGCTGACAGAGGGCGTAGCCGAATGTCAGCCTTCAGCTTCAGGCCCAGTTCCCGGCCAAGAAAAGTCTCGATGTCGTGCTGCCACTGTTCCAGGACGGCGCGATCACGGTGGACTAGCACGAAGTCATCGACATATCGGGCATAGCGCCTCGCCTTCAGCGTGTGCTTCACGAACTGATCGAGCGCGTCTAGATAGACATTGGCGAAGAACTGAGACGAGAGGTTGCCGATTGGTAAACCGCATCCAGGCGCCGCATTCTCCAACCGCTTGTGAGCCGGAACCATGGCGCGCTGTGCGGCCGTGGCTCGGTGGTGCACGCCTTGGCGCTCAACAGGATGACGAAGGAGTGCATGAACCACGCGCAAAGCTGCAGCATCGAGGTTGGCGCGCGTGAGGCGGTCCTTCAACATCAGCCACAGGGTGGGTCGGTGGATGCTGTTGAAAAAGTTATGCACGTCGAGCTGCAGGTACCAGCCGCCGCCTTCACCGCTGACGGTCTGGCGAACGAACTGCCTGAGCCGAAGAACGGCCGCGTGAGAGCCTTTGCGCTTTCGATTGGCATAGCTGTCGTGGATGAACGTCGGCTCGTAGATGGCTTCCAGCTGAGGCACGAGCCAGTGGTGAACCACGCGGTCGCCGAAATCAGGCGCATGGATCTCACGGGCCTTCGGGCGCGTTGCGACGAAGCATGTTGCGGGTGCTGGAGACCATCGGCCAGCATTGATGTCCGCCTCAATGGCGATGAGGCGATCCATCCAGGCCAGTTCGAACGCGAGCTGGTTCGCACTGGGTTTCTTCCGGCGTCGAGCCGCGCACATCGCATCGTGCAATTGGCGAACAGTAACCCCACCCTGACACTCACTGGCCGGCGCCGCGCGCCGCACCGGCCGCGCACGCAGCCGGTTGTTGGCGTTGTTGTTGTTGACGTTGCCGTTGTTCATGTTGACGTAGAAGAAGGAGCGGGAAGAACCCGCGTCCCCGTGCACTTGCGACCTGGCTGCACATCCCTGTGGGTAGCGAAGCTTCGTCATTGATTGACCTCAACCATCGAGGTGTCACGGGTACTCAGTGTCATGGCACGCTGTCCGGCCGCGTGCGACCGGCCATCCTGGCCTTTGGGGTGGTGCTGACGGTGCCAGCCGCCTATCTGCTGGCCGAGGTTTATCGCCGAGCGCATGAGCGCTTCGAACTGACCGAAGCTGTTGAACTGACGCAGCGACTGGCCGAGGCGCAGGCGCTGCTTGAGGTCATCCACCTGATCAACCAGCCTGGTGAGCAACGCGGCCCGCTCCGAAGGCTTCCTCGCCGCACGGTTCGCGGTCGTGAGCACGGCCCACATATCGGCGCGAAGATCAGCGCCGAACGTGTAGCGGTGCGCGCGGTGAAACTTCGAGACCGCTTGCTCGATGTCGCGAGCAAGGGTTTCTGCGAGCCGCACGGCGGGAGGAAGGTGGAAGGTCATGTCAGGCTGTTACTGGCCAATGACCAAGCACTGACTGGCCGGCGCCGCGCGCCGCACCGGCCGCGCACGCCGCCGGTAGCCGGCGAGGTAGTAGTTGACGTTGCCGTAGCACATGCCGACGTAGAAGAAGGAGCGGGAAGAACCCGTACGCTTCTCCTTCTTGCTCCAAGGAGTTTCGTCAGCCGTCCAAACGGAGTCGCCATGGGTCTTGAACGGCGGTGGCAACACGGGGTTGTTGCGCGTGTAATCCACAATGGTGAGCCACGGGCGTAGGCCCGCTTTCGTCCAGTCGGAATGGCCACCCTGGCGCGATGCCTTGCATGCTTCCATAGCTTCGTCCGGCGTCAGCTCGTCCGTCTCGTCACCCCACATCAACCCAGTGAGCGGGTCGTAGATGATTCCGCTGGATGCATCGAGCTCGAAGCGATTCGGATCTGGGTTGAGAAAGCCATCCACCTGGCTGGTGATAGATGACAGCGTCAGCGGCTCCAGCAGGCTGGCAATGCCATTGATGTCAGGGGCCTTGTTGATTTTGATGAAGGCCTTCTGGAAGATAATCGTCGGTGCAGTCACTTCGATTCCCTTGCCGGCGACGCCGACGTGATGTGATGTGATGTGTTAGGTGGCAGTAGCCGGATCGTCCGGCCGTGGCCCCGAGTGCCTTTTGGTCTTGGCCGTCGTGCTTGAACCGGCTCAGTGGATACGAGGTCTGATTACCTACGGACTTTGCGTCGCGCGCTGCGCGCCGTACTGCCAGTACATGAAGCGAGCCTGGACCTTCAAACCCCGCCGAACCCATTCCGGTGTGGTTGCCCAAGAACGCCAGGCCCGCTTCATGTGCCCTGTGTCACTCCACAGGGCGGGGAGATCACTTCGAGGTGGTTGCTGCGACCAGTGCGGACTCCGTCCACCAGCGCTCTGCGGCGGTGCCGGTCTTGGCGACGTAGCGCACGCGGTAGTTGTTCTCCGCTGCCTCGTAATCGGCGCGGCCAATGATCGTGCCGGTCTCGCCGCTGACCTTGATCTTCACTTTCGCCTTCATTCGGAACTTGAACGCCATGGTTGGCTCCAGTTGGTTGGTGAGTTGCCGGTTACGTTCTCCGGCGCTGATCGATGCATGGGTCGTCACCACAGGAACCCAGAGCAGCCGTTTCTTCGCCTCAGTGTTCGGATCGCCGGATATGCCGCCGGCATCGGCTGCCCGTCAGATTGGCGCGGATGCGTTTGCCGGGAGGTCGGGGTAGGAACCCCACGGAGCCCGCATCTCGCGCCAGTTGGATTGCGCGTCGCCGACGGCATTGCGGCGCGCATGTCGTGTCACGTTCCCATCGAGCCAGACCTCACGACGACCGGTGGACTGGTTGTCGAAGATCCCGTCGAAGAGATCGGGCGTGCGGTTCACGCAGCCGCTTCCTCGCGATCGCGACGGGCATTGAGTGCAGCCACATCGCGCTGCGACTGCTCAAAGGCCTTGCGCGCACGTCGTTCGCTGGAAGACAGCGCCTTGGGGACCCTGGGCGGCTCAAACACACCGAGCGACGTAGGGCGGCGACGAAAGAGGGCACCCACGCGCGAGAGGACCGAACGCGCCTGATCGTCACGGATCGCCTCCAAGGCAGCGCGAGCGCGCTTACCGTGGTCGGTGGTGAAGGGCGCGGGCTGGTAGTCATCCTTCCGTCCGCGACGCCGATAGGTCTCTTCGTTGCCGTAGTAGCGAAGGGCCTGCAGGGCCATGGCAAGCTGGTGCTTACGTCCGAACATTCGTCTTCTCCTTGGGCACGGGGTTGAGGCGAGTGGGGAAGGCGACCAGAACAGGCCGACCGTTGTGGAGGGTGAAGCGAGGTGCGGCAGTGCCGGCGTTCTCTCGCGCTTGGATCTCAGCGGCATGCCGCGGGCTGTAGAGCGCCATGCGCTCAGCTGCTGAGGGCGGAGTGCATCCCGTCCATTCGCCGCGACGAGTGCGGAAGATCGAGAAGAGCGCGGCCACGGCCATCACCAGCGCACCGTTGCGTTCTTGCCCATCAAGCTGCTGCAGACGACACCCTGGACGCGCTTACCTTTCGCGTTGGTCGCAACAAAGCTGGTGGCATAGTCGTCACTGTCAGCGCACGAGAACGGCGCATATCCGGTGATGTGGACGTCCGTGAAGCCCTCGGCGTCGAGAGCGGCGCGCGTGGTGGCCTCATCGGTACAGGCGGCGAGAGCCAGGCAAGCGAATGCAAGCAGAGCGATGCGCTTCACGTGCGATCCTCCGAAGAGAAGGTGCCAGCCCCGCCGGAAACACCGGAGGGGGGAGAGGGGGCGGACGTCCCCGGCGAGGCCGGCAAACTGGAAAGGATTTCGTCGATGCAGCGATTGATGCGCAGGCCTGCGAGTGCGCCGAGCGCGTCGAGTTCTGCATCGGTGAGCGGGGCGGGCATCGGATTCATGCGGACTGCTCCCGCTGCGCCGCGGCTCTCTGGGCGAACGCGTCGCGCCGCTTTTTCACTGCATAAACGAGTGCTTCGGCAATGAGCTCGGCCGTTGCGTCATCGATGCCTATGCAAGCGGACCCGATGTTGATTGAGATCTTGGTGATCGCGTCTTCAACACCTGATCCGTGGACGGTGATGGGAGCGACGTCTGACGGGATTTTGGTGGTGGAGCTCGCCTCATTGACCCACCGGGCGCGGAAACTCGGCTCGGTGGTCATGCCGTACCCTTCGGCTTGTCAGTGCCGCTGGCGCCGAGGACGTACATACCGCCCAGATACGACAGGGAGGCTAGGTAGTTCAGGGCGCCCTCGCGGGCACGGAAGGTGGAGATGCCGATGGCGCGGGCGCGAAGGGCGATGCGTTCGGCTGTCCTGGTGACGCTGGCTGGAGCGAGTGAGACGTTTCGGACCTGACGGCGCAGGACGAATAGTTCGGCTGGGTAGACGGCGCTCATCGCATAGGCCCCTCGTGAAGTGCAATCAATTGTGCGTAAACGCACATACTATTTGCAATAGGGGTGCGTGCGAAAACGCACACATCCGCACTGAAATGTGCGCGGCATTCAGTGGGCGTTCATGTTTTTGATCAGGTTCAGTGCTTGAGTTGGCGGCGCAAGAATCGCCGAAAGGCCAACAGACTGAAGGAGAGCAGGGGATGGACCGGAGCAGATTAAAGTGGGCCGTTGTGGCCTTGGCGATGGGGCTGTGCTTGCTGATGGGTGGTTTGGGCGTTGCAGTAGCCCAGACTGCGCCGGCCAGCGGCTTGGGCCAATCGTGGCCAAACGCCCAGGACGTAAGCGCGAATCCGCAGTTCCATGTCTACGTGTTCGCCGTCAATGGCCTGAAATTCATCCAGGTGAACGACGTGAACGGAACTGTGCGCGGCGGCGTGGCGGCGTCGCCTGATGGGACGAGTTCGCTCGCGCTGCCGCTGGGCGCCGGTCAATTGCAGGCGGTCACTGATTCGGCACCGGCTGACGGCGTGACCGTGTACTCAGACAGCGGCACCACGGTTACTGCATCGCCAACAAGAGGGCTTGTGGCATCGCCCAGCGCGAGACCTGTCGCGGCGGCGGACTGCACCAGTGTCACCGACTGCACGAAGATCAATTAAAGCGTCCCACGACGCCGCGGGTTTAGCCCGCGGCGTCGGTAACCGAGGGGTGGCCTTGGTTCATTGAGAACGGTAGGGCCTTTACGGTCTCAGTGATCGCCTGAGTTGCACCGTCGAACAAGAGGATGGTCATGCGGTGCGCGTCCCTGCTGTATTTGACGCGACCCTGGAAGCTTTCCGCCACCAAGCCCATACCATCCAGGCTGAAACCTGTGGTCACAACACTGGTCGGGGCACGCCATCCCTCAGGGCTCGAAACAACGCCTTTCAAGCGCAGGATCGCGTAGCGCGGCCCCCTAGCAATTCTGCCGATCCGAAGTGACACCACCATCCTCTCCGGTGTCTTATCGCGAAGCATGACGCACGCCCCTTCGTAAGAAAGGCGGTACAGCGACATTTGGACTTCTTGCGAGAGTAGGCCCGGACGCGCACGTAGATCGTCGTCAAACGCAATCCCGCAGGCGCTGAGTATCTGGTACAGCGGCCCGGACGAGATAGTTGCTCTGAGCCCTGCCTGCTCGAGCAATTCTGGATGGAAGATCTCACTCAGTGAGCGCATTCGTTCGCGAATTCCCTTCATCGCCTCCCACTGGATGAGGGCGCGCTCCCCACGATCGGGCGTGTCCTGCATCTGTCGTTCCGCCTGCTGAGCGCCGCGCACGAGATCTTCCATGATTCCCGCGCTGTGCCGAAAGAGCGCTTCGGAACGAGTTGCGTGGCGCTTAACAAGGCCACGCATCTGACGCACGTCGCTCTGCGACTGCTCGCTTTGCGCCTTGGCAGCTATCACCTGCTTGCGTTGTTCGGAGATAACGGACCCGAAGATGAACATGGTGACCGCGCAGGCAGTGGCGATATCCTGCACCGAGATAAATGGCCCTTCCACGTCAACGCGTTGCGTCGCCTGAAGAGCTATTGCACAAACGAGCCCCATGATGGTGGCGCCACGCCAACCCATGATGCGCGTCATGAGGATCAGGGGCGCATAGAGAGCACATCGGACAAGCGTGAGCATGCCGATTGGGACCGATTGTAGGAAGAGCGTTCCCACCAGCACATAGGCGGCAAACCCGCCGATAAGGATCAGGTCCTTGTCCGTGAGAGCACGCTTGCCTTTAGGAAAGAACTCCCGAACGACATGCACCAGTGGCGGCAGGAGCACAGTGGAAGCTAATGCTCCAGTGAGATAAATCGTGAACTGGGACGCCAAGGCCGGGTCGGCATAGGTCATGCCCGTGGGGCGGCCGATGGATGCGGCCAGAATGCCAAGGATGCATACCAGCGCGGTGAGGAGCGAGCTGCCGGCTGCGGTGGTAAGGAAGCGCATCGCGTCGCGGGGCTTATCAAAATCGTATGGGCCGCCAAACTTCCTGTTGAAGTGTGCAGGGATCAGGCCTGCGAGCACCGGCATTGACGTACCCACCGCCGCCCAAAGGGCAGGAAAGTGATGCTTCACGGCAACGGTGATGTTCCAGTACCCGTTTGCTCCGATGTCTCCGGCGACAAGCCAAGGCCACCAACGCGGTGGAAGGGCAAGGAAAAGCGCTAGTCGCATGCCGACAGGCAAGTTAAGAGTAGCTGGCGAGGCATCCTTCAAATGGTAGAAGGTCAATCCATACAGGACGGCAAAGGCAGTCCCTTGGACCCAATAGTTCCTGGCCCACTTTGCTAGATATACCACCTTGTCCCTCCCCCTGAAGGCCGCAGGCAATCGACTCAGTAACGCCGCCTGGTGAAGGAGGCAATGACTTGGCCGATGATGTTGAGTCCTTTCATCTCTTCCTCGGTCTCCACGGGGATATTGTTCACCCTTGGATTGGTTCCGGTGAACATCAAACCACCTGATGCTCCCTCGTGACCGCCTCGCTTAATGTGCGGTCGCTTGAAGTAAGTAAAAGCATAGATGCCGTCGACCGTAACGGTCCGAACACGGGTATCAATGAGAACCAGCTCACCTTTTTCAATCTCGCCGCGCATGGCATCGTCCAGGGCAATCGCGAAACGCACATCAGATGGCGGGGCGGTCGTGATAGCCGCGAGCGCAGGTTTCGATAGGGCGATCGTGTCCTGAGGTGCCAGCAGGTTCATGAGCGGAGCATCCTCCGGGAAAAATTCGGGAACCGCCGTGATCAGGCACGCGTCCACTGACAGCTTACCCACGGCCTCACCCACGGCCAGAAGCTTCTCCTGGGCCTGCAGGTCCACATTCTTCAAGTCATTGACTGAAAGGCCGAAGTGTTCCGCGATTGGCCGAATCGTGCTGTCTCGCGCGTCGTTGAACTTGCTATTCACGATGCGATTGATCGTGCTCGCGACCACGCCCGTCTTCTGGGCCACTTGGTAGCCGTTGGTCTTCTTCGTTTCAAACAGCCATTTGAGGTTCTGCTGGAGGTAGCTCATGCCCTCCATGTTCGGACATTGCGTCTGCGCAGTTGATTGCGCAAAAGCATTGACATTTGTGCGTAAACGCACAATGCTCATGGCCCATGACTCCTAAAGCCGCTGTGCAAGCCCTCATCGATGCCCACTGGAACGAGCATCAAATCGCCCAGGCCGTTGGCGTTAACCGCTCGACGATCAATCGCATCCGGAACGGGGTTCTTTCCGTGAGCTACGACACCGGGTTTCGCATCTTGCAGCTTGTAGGTCGCCAGCCGCCCGCCAACAACGACAAGCAGCCCAATCAGGCCGCTTGACCGTGACCACAGACCAACTCGCAGTTCAAAGGACCTGACTATGACGTACCTCGATCCCCAGCTTCGGCGCCAAGACGAGAAGGTCGCTCTCAATGACATCGAGCGCGGGCGCGGCAAGAAAGCTGCCGTGTTGGCCGGACGTACGTGGGGAGAGCTGAAGCGCGAGCTCATCAACATGGGCGTTCAGAAGATCCTGGAGGAATTCGGCGAACAGCGTAGCGCTGGCTCGCATGAAGGCTGAAGTCCGTGTTCAGGACCGTTTTAACGGCCGTCTATCTGCGTTGGAGCTTGGTGGTGACGAGGCCTACGGGCGACTCATCAGCGCTGCATCGCTTCTCGGAAAACCGCCTGAAGAACTTGCCTTCGAAGCCGCCTGCAAAGAGCTGGCGGCGCGCTCAGGTATGACCACCAGCGACGCAGCGATTGCTCTACGGGAGCTCGATCGCGCGCATCTCACGCCACAGACATGACTGACATCACTCCCAACCTCGACCCAATCAAGATGAACGCGCTGGCGCTCGTAATGGGTATGCGCCCTGTATATCGCGCGAATGGTCGTGGTTGGTGGGTGCATGTTGGCTGGGCGTTCGTGCGGTACCGCAATCGCGACATCCGATGGCGTCCATGGATCTGGTGGCCTACTTCTGAGACAGGTGGGAACCGAGCAGTTGAAGCTGGCGCGTCAGTCCTTCGCGGAACTCAGGGTCGTGCACGGTCTCCGGCGATTCGCTACCGGCGTCGACCAAATCCGGTACACGTGCGCGCCAAACGGCGGCTAACTTCTCTGGATCGGGGTGAGTGCTGATGAGTACCTTCAGCGCAAACTCCATCGCGACGACTCGTCCCATCATATGGGAGAAGGCGTTTTCC
The DNA here is from genome assembly GCF_002878475.1 of Dyella sp. AD56. Taxonomy (NCBI): domain Bacteria; kingdom Pseudomonadati; phylum Pseudomonadota; class Gammaproteobacteria; order Lysobacterales; family Rhodanobacteraceae; genus Dyella; species Dyella sp. AD56. The sequence goes on along the minus strand of NZ_NRDP01000024.1, from coordinate 113,454 downwards.
AGCTGCTCCTCGTTCATGGATTCCCTTCGGTGTGTGGTTGTTCTGGTCGCACAGCCAGCCTATCACCGTGAGGGGTCCGCCCTGGAGCGTGCGCCATGAGCACGATGATCATGGCGCAGTGCTGGCCCCTGCAGATGCCTCCGACGCCGAAGGCAGTGCTGATCTCGCTGGCGGACAACGCCAACGACCAAGGCTATTGCTGGCCCTCCTTGACGACGATCTGCGAGCGGACGTGCTTCGGTCGCACGGCGGTGATCGACGCAATCAAGTGGCTGGAAAAGTACAAGGCGGTGAAGGCGGATCGGACCGACCGTTACAAGACGACTTACAACGTCACGCCGGCAGCTTTCGCGGCAGGTGAACTAGTCCACGAGGGCAACCAGTCCGGCAGGCGTACTAGTTCGGATGACGGCGGACTAGTCCGCCTGCCGGACAACGAAGTCCGGGAGACGGACGACGAAGTCCGCCAGGCGGACACTAACCGTCAAGAACCGTCATTAACCGTCAATAAGAGCAAACGTCAGCGCACGCGTTCAGCTACACCTCCGATCGAAGTCACATTGCCCCCCTGGCTGCCGCCCGACGTCTGGGATGCCTGGGTGAGTGACCGGAAGGAGCGCAAGCAGCCGCTGACCCAACGCGCCGCCGAGCTGGCCATCGAAGCCCTCGGCAGGCTGCGCGCCGAAGGCTGGCCGCCCAAGAAGGTTATCGACAACGCGATCGAACTCGGCTGGCGCGGCCTATTCGCGCCGAAGCAGAACTCCAACGGAGGCACCCATGCAACCCGTAGCAGCGGCAGCGCAGGAGGCGTTGGCGACGATGTCCAGCGCGCCATCGACGAGCGACAAGCCCGTGAGCAAGACGGCCGACGATCGAGTGAGGTCGTTGAAGGCACGTGCACCGCAGGACCTGCTGGATAAGTTCTGGTTGAAGATGGCGCACATGTTCGGCAACACGTGGACGAAGCAGTACGGGGTAGACCCAGCCGGCAACGCTGCCGACACGTGGTCTGCGGCGCTCGCTGGCGTCACGCCTGCGCAGATCGCCTTGGGGCTACAGGCTGCGCTGGCGCGCGGACTGGAATGGCCCCCATCGGCTCCACGCTTCCGTGCGATGTGCATGGGCATTCCGAGCATCGCCTCTGTGCGCCATGACATGGGCCACCTGGGTGAGTTCATCACTCCGTTCGTTCGCCAGTTCTGGACGTACCTCAACACGGGCGAATACAACTCGGGCGATCAGTTCCGCTGCGAGCGTGCCGTCAGTGAGGCCTACGAACTGACGTGCGAGCACGTGATGCGGGGATGGCCACTGCCTCCGCCGGTCGCCGGGGTGATCAAGCACGAGAAGCCAGCGAAGCCGGTGCCAGCGAACGACGAAACGGTGCGTCGCGAACTGGCGCGCATGGCCGAGATCCTTGGCTCGGGCGCTCAGGCTCAGGAGCAGGTTGCGTGATCAGCATGAGCCCAGCCGCCTCGCGCATTTACGCCGCGCTCCAGCGTGAGTCCATGACCGTCGAGGCGATGATGAAAGAACTGGCGCTGGGTGACAGCGTGGTGCGCCGTGCGCTGAACCTCCTGAAGTCGGAGGGCCTGGTGAAGTCTGTCCGAAACCGGGTCAAGTACCAGAACGGCCGTCCGACGCAGTTATTCTCCATTGCCACGGCCGGCATGGTCGAGCTCGGTGAAGTAACGCTTGCCTCGGTTGGCTCGGCATCGCGCCGAGTCGCAGAGATCCTCCGTGATCACGGTGAGGTCGCAGTGTTCATCGGCTGCAATGGCGAGGGCGCAGTGGCGCTCCACCACCACGCCGAGTACGGCACCGCCATGGACCGGCACATCGATAGTCTTGTCGGTACCTATCGCTCCTCGCCGGCCAATGGCACCAAGTTTTCGGTGGATCGGCTGGCGGTGGATATGCGCAGTCGCCTCGGCGAGATCATGAGGGGCGGCTATGTTGGGTGAGGATCGCCCCCGTCGGCATTCGACGCTCCCTTTCCGAGGGACGAAGGTGCTGATCTGCTGTGCGCGCCATGGCGTGCATTTTCCTGAGTGGATCAGGTGGCGCTCGCAGCGCGTGCGTGGGTATTGCTACGTCTGTCGCCGGGAGAAGCGGGATTACTGGCAGGCGTGCAAGGAGCTGGGCATCGGTCCGCAAGATGCGGGCAACCAAGAGTCCCGCTTGCGCGTGAGCCAATACCTCGAGCGCGACCTGATGCAGGTGGACATCGATGCCTAAGGGCGCGCTCCGCTATCGCAGCGTCGACGACATGCCCGCTGGCATGCGTGCGCGCCTGCCCTCGGTACCGAAGACGCCGACGCTCCCCGTGCTGCCGTCGGCGCCGAAGGTGAAGCGCGACGACCCAGAACACCGCGAGCAGGTCGACTTCATCCAGCGCGTTGATTCGCTGGCGCTGCGAGACCCGCGCTATGCGCGCGCCGCTAAGCGCACCTTCGCGATTCCCAATGGTGGACGCCGCTCGAAGGCTGAGGCGGGGCGCCTGAAGGCCGAAGGCGTTCGCTCGGGCGTGCATGACCTGTTCTGCAGCGTGGCGCGCAGCGGCTTCCACGGGCTGTACATCGAGATGAAGGCGCTGGACGGTCGGCCGAGTGAAAACCAGATCGAGTGGCTCACTGAGTCGATCGATGAGGGCTACGCGGCGTTCGTGTGCAAAGGCGCACAAGCGGCGTTCGACGTTTGGAAAGCATATGTGGACGGCAACCTGCGCGAGGTGTGGCGATGAGACGGAAAGGAGATTTGTTGCCGACGGCATTGGCCATGCGCGTGCTGGTGGCAGTTCAAGATGCCTACCGGCGCGATAAGCACTTCCTCATGGGGGATATTGCCGACGCCGTCTGCGACGAACTGCGGATCTCTCGTGCAACGGCCTCTCGGCACATGCGAACCGCGCTCGACGTGCTCGCAGTCCCCTATGACGACGATCCGATACGCGCCAAAGCGATTCGAGAGAAGCAGGCCGCTCGCTTGAATGATGCCCGCGCCTGCGGGTGGCCCAATGGTGTGCCGGCCGGCCGCGCGGGGGCCGCGTGATGGATCCACGCAAGCCAACCATGAAGCATCGCCCTCTGGCGGAGCGCTTGCCTGACGGCAGCATAGAGGTGCTGGTCGGGGCAGGGGTGTACCGGCTGACCGAGGAAGAGGCGCGGCGCCTGGTCGAGAAGGTGAACGACGTGTTGGCCGCACCAGTTCAGGTGATGGCATGAAACGGACAGCATTGCTGAGCCGGACAGCGCTCAAGCAGGTGAGCGACAAGCGCGCCCCCAAGGCGAAGAAGCGCGGTAGCACTCTCAGGCAGGGCCGTAGCACCGGAACCCCGACCGTCGGCGAAGACCTCCGCTTCGAGGTCATTCGGATGATCGGTTGCCTCGCCTGCCTGATGAGCGGAAGGCTCACCACGCCCGAGGTGCACCACCTGACCAAGACAGGGCGCCATGGGCATACCCGGCGCGGCCACCGCTACAGCATCGGCCTGTGTTGCTGGCATCACCGCGGCGAGCCGCTCGAGGGGATGACCGTCACTCAGTGCACCGCCGTGCTGGGGCCGAGCTATGCCCGCCACGCCCGCAAGTTCCGGACGCGCTATGGCAGCGATGACTCGCTGCTGGCGCTGCAAGACCAACTCATTGCACTGAAGGTGATCGACATGCAGACGACGCTCAATGCGGGCCACGCAGAACTGTGGGGGCTGGCGGACCAGGACGACCGCATCAACCTGGCCGAGGTGACGGCGAGCGAGGATGAGGCCGGAAGACTGCTCAAGGCCCAGAAGGTCAGGCAGCCTCACCGCGGCCCGCTGCGCGTGGTGCCAATTGCGGTGACGGTTGAGCTGCGTGAGGCCTCCGCATGACGCACCCCGCCTATCTGCTGGCGCGCCTGCACCCGAAGAACGTCCGATTCGATATCGGCAGTGGCGGACTACCTGAGCTGACATCGTCGGATATCGCTGGCGCCCTGGGCATGGTGCCGCGTGGCCTCGGCCGAGACCTGCTGTGCCTCTACTGGTGGCCGGACAGTCGCTGGTCGCTCCAGCACCACGCGCTCAATGCCATGAACGCCGAGCTGATGGCCGAGTACCGCCGACGGGAGAACGCCATGCTGGACGCGACGCTGGCCATTGCCATCAGCTCCGACCGCTTCGCGTTGCGCCGGGCCCAGGGCATGTACGCCTCAGCGCACGAGAATCGCTGGCCGAGCGTTGACGAGGTGCAGAACGAGATCCGGCTGCCGAATCCTGCATATGCGCGTCTTGCCCCGGCGGTGCTGGCGGAGATCCTTTCGCCACGGCAGTGCCCCGATTGCGAGGGAAGGAAAGAGGTCGCGTCGAGAACAGGCCCCAAGCCGTGTGGCCGGTGCCAGGAGCAGGGCGTCATCCCGTCGAAGAACGTCGACCGGGCAGGCGCGCTTGGCATCAAAGAGGATGCCTACCGCAAGACGTGGCATTACGTGTACACGTGGCTGATGGATCACTGTGCTGATGGCTTGGCGGCTGCGAGTCGTGCGCTCGAACGCGCAGCTGCCTAATTTCCGGAATAGGCGCTTCCGGTTTTGGTCACTACAATGATTCTGCCGCTTCGTGCGACCACTCATTTTGATACAGCCCCGCCCAGTTCGGGGCTTTTCTTTTGGAGCATCTCATGTCTATCCGCGCCAAGTTTCGAGTTCACTCTGTGCAGCCCTATCAGGGTGGCGAGCAAGTATCGCTTTCCCCGGTTTACTCGTCGGACCCTTCCAGCGCGAACTACAGCTGGTCCCAGGCAACCCCGGGTGGTCAGCTCACGATGCTCATCAGCAACCCGGACGCGTGCGGGTTGCTTGAGCTGAACAAGGAATATTTCATCGACTTCACGCCGGCGGAGTAAGCCGTCGTTCCGAATCGCTGCGCGCCCCTAGGTGGATATGCGGGGTAAGTCCTTCGGGAGACGGCCCGTCGCGGCGTCGTTTCAAGGTCAGGCTCGCTGAATGCACGACCAGCGCCTCGGCGTGAGCCGATGCCGTGCTGCGGTGGACAACGAGATTCCCCACGTGGTTCGCAGTGTAAAAAGCACCGCCCGCCAAGCCTGACCACCTATGTATCGCCGTTCTTGCGGCACGAGCGCGATGAGCCAGACGAATTTCGACACCAGCCTTAGTCTGACGCTGGTCTATGAGGGCGGGTGGGTCAACAACCCGAAAGACCCGGGCGGAGCTACCTACAAGGGAGTGACGCAGGCCGTCTATGACGATGACCGTGACCGTCGGAAGGTGCCGCGTCAGTCGGTTCGCCTGATGACAGATGCGGAGCTTCGGGCGATTTACCGCTGGCGCTACTGGAACATGATCAATGGCGACGCCCTGCCGCTGGGCGTGGACTATGCCGCCTTCGATTTCGCCGTGAATTCAGGCGTCGCTCGTGCCGCACGCGCGCTGCAAGCAATCGTTCACACCGTGCAGGATGGTCAGATCGGCCCGGTAACCATCCAGGCCATCGTCAGCTATGGCTCGACGTATGGCATCAGTGCGCTAACGGATGCCATCTGCAACGCACGTATGGCTTTCCTGCGGGGACTGCCAACGTTCGCAACATTCGGCCAGGGCTGGACGCGACGCGTCATGGGCGCCCAGCCAGGCCATCAGGCTGGCGATAGTGGCGTCATTGACCGCGCTTACGACATGGCTGCAGGTACCGCGATCGCCGTTCCCGCGAACGTGGTCGCGACCGTGAAGACTTATAACGCTGGCGCACTCGGAGCCGCCGCATGACTGAGCCGGTGAGCGCCACCCTGGGTATCAAGCTCAGCACCACGATTGCAGGGTTTGCTGGCGGCGTCGTCTCGCTGGCTTTCATCCAGAACTTGAATCGCACCCAGGCTATCGGCGCAGTGGTAGTGGGCACGCTCACAGCGGCCTATCTCACGCCGGCGATTCTGGAGCATTTCAATCTTGGACCCGAACTCAACAATGGCGCGGCCTTTGTTATCGGTCTCTGCGCCATGTCCATCATCCCGGCCATAAAGAAGGCCGTGAGCCGTCGTGCCGATGAACAGCTCGGCGACGCATCCACCCAACCCACACAGGGGGATGGGAGTGCGAAATGAATTACCTGAGCGTGCTGGACATCGTATTGCTGGCGGTGATCCTGCTATGCGCTGGCGATGCTCTGCGTCAGCTCAACCCATTCCATCACCCGATCAGGTCCGTAGCCTTCGGGTTGGTGACCACAGGTTCCTTTGGGTGGATCGGCCACAACGCTGAGGGCTTCCCGGTCCAGTGGTGGGCACTGCTGCTGCACGCCGGTTTCGCCATCTATGCGCTTTTGCTCTTCGTAGGCCGTAATCCACTGGGGCTTCGACATGTTGGAACTTCTCGCGGATCTGTTAGGCGGGTTGCTTAGCGCGCTGACCGGCTTCCTCTTCAAGCGGAAACAAGCTGCTGACGCGGTAAAGGCATCCAACAACCAAGCGACTGCCGAAGCGGCGAGCGGAGTCATTCGCGACACCGTTTCCCAGCAGGTGGAGCAGGCGAGGGAAGCAAATGAAAAGGCCACTGATACCGCTCGCGCTGATGCTGTTGGCCCTTCCGGGCTGCGCAAGCAATCCGACGACGTCAACGCCGCCATTGCCCAAGCCAATAGTGAGTTGCGGTGAACATGAGCCTTTCGAGCCTTTGGGACTCTATCCGAACGCGCCTGTCGGGCTCGGTTTCGACCTCGATCCCCCTGACTACGGAGCTGCCATCGCCGAGCTCCGCATCGCCAAGCAATACATCAGCGACCAGCGAATCTGGGCTATCGGTGCCGCTGGTGTCTTCCAGCGCAACGCCATCAAGCATCGCGGAACCGCTGCCTGCCTCGACGACCTGCGTCGCCGAGGCGCCATCCTTTGAACGTCAACCGGAGCAATCCATGAGCCTCTCGTCCGTCATCACCCTGCTGTCGCTTGTGCCCAACCTGTTCACGCTGATCGATCAGGCGGTGCAGAGTGTCGAATCCTCGCTGGCCAATGCGCCTGGTATCACTGGTAGCGCCAAGCTGCAGGCAGCCGAGCAGAAGGTGAATGCCTTTCTGACTGCCGCTGGCGCGGACGTGGCAACCCTGACCAATCTGAGTGGTGTCCTGACTCCGCTCATCAATGCCGCGGTCGCAATCTTCAACACTTCGGGACTGTTCAAGAAGGCAGCCCCGGCCGCTGCACCTACTGCGTAACCGTGGACGCGGTGCAGACTTTCTTCGCCGTGTTGTCTGCATTGGCGGCCACGGGCGTGGTCGCCATGCTCGCGGCCGATGGTATCGCCGACATCAAGCGATGGCGGCGGTCAAAGCGGCGATAGGCTGTCCCATTGCCTATCGAGATTTCCGTAAAGGCAAACGTCAAGGCCGTTACTAAGAGCCTGTCTGCGCTGGCCTATAAGCAGATCGGCTTCGCTACGGCGACGGCTCTGACCATGCTGGCGAAGGAAGTCGCGATCACTGAGTCGGCCAACATTGCCGCTACCTTCAAGAAGCCCAAGCCCTTCACTGTGAAATCGATTGGCGTTCACGGTGCCCGCAAGGACAGCTTGGTCGCCAAGGTCTATGTCAAGCCGATCGCCCAGAAGTATCTGCTTCCCTATGAAACGGGTGGCCAGCACGAGCTGCCGGGCAGGGCGTTGCTCAACCCCAAGAACATCAGGCTCGATCAGTACGGCCAGCTGACTCGCTCCACGCTGCAGCGCCTAAAGGCGCGCAGCGACGTGTTCATTGGTCCTGTGAAGACTGCGCACGGCGACGTCAACGGTGTGTGGCAACGCATACCTGCGAAGCGTGGCAAGAAGGCCTCGCTCAAGCTTCTCATTCGATTCGGTGACGCGTTGCCGGTACCGAAGCGGCTGAACTATCGAAGCCATGCGCAGATGATCATTGACCGCAGGTTCAACGCGGTCTTCGGTGCAGCCATGGCAAAGGCGATGGCGACTGCGCGCGAGTAGGAAGGGGTCACCATCATGGCCTGCATGGTGACACCCCCCCACCCCTCTTGGGTCCCTCCTGAGCCTTCCTGCAACGTGGGCATTGCGCGCCGCGATGATTCACCAGCTATGGGGTCCGAAAGGTGTTCGCACCATGTTCGCAGTGATCGTTCCATAAAATGAACAATGGCATTTCCATTCGCGAGTTCGCGCGCCGAGAAGGTGTGTCGGACACGCTTGTCCGACGGGCTGTAAAGCAAGGCCGGTTAAGGCTTTCCGAAGACAAGAGCATCGATCCATCGCTCGTCGGATCGGCCTGGCGCGAAGGCAACGCGGTCGGCGCAAAACCCTCTGCACCGGGTGCGAACACCACTGCGAACAGGCGCGAACAGGTGTTCGCACCTGCCGCCGCTCCGAGTGACTCAGCCTCGCGTGCCAATGAGGAGTCATTGGAAGAGAGGGCCGACCGACTACTCGATTCGGGTGTGGTCGACATGCTGCCGTACGGGCAGGCGCTGGAGCGCAAAGAGAACTACCTCGCGTTGCTCCGGAAACTTGAATACGAGGAGAAGTCGGGAGCCCTGGTTTCGCTCGAGCTGGCTGAGCGCGCTCTGTTTGAGGGCGCACGAGCCGCGCGGGATGCATGGCTCAACTGGCCGGCGCGCGTCGGCCCCCTGATTGCGGCAGACCTCGGGCTGGAAGCCGACTTGGTAACCGAGGCGCTCACTCAGCATGTCCATAAGCACATCGGCCAGCTCGGCGAGCCCGACGTCCATTTCGACGCCGACCAGTGAGTATCGGCTTGGGCTGGCCTGGCGACGCGGTTGGACGCCGCCGCCTCGCATCAGCGTTCCTGCCTGGGCAGACCGGTACCGCAAGCTAGCTAAAGAGGCTGGTAGCACATCCGGGCAGTGGTCTACCTCGACAGTGGAGGTCGCGCGCGGGCCTATGCTCGCGGTCACTGAGCCTGGCGTGCACGTCATCACCGTGATGGTGAGCACGCAGCTGCTGAAGACGGCGCTGCTGGAGAACGTGTTCGGGTACTTCGCGCACCTGGACCCGTGCCCGATGTTATTGCTTCAGCCCAAAGAGGATGCGGCAGAGCAGTTTTCAAAGGAGCGGATAACGCCGCTTCTGCGTGTCACCCCAGTGCTCCGCGAGTTGATCGGCTCCGGCCGAACGCGGTCCTCGGATGAGACGCTGCTGTACAAGGCGTTCCCTGGTGGCTTCCTCGCCCTTGCTGGCGCAGGCAGCCCCGACAACTTGGCACGCCGTCCGATCCGCGTGTTGCTGGCGGACGAGGTCGACAAGTACCCAATCACTCGCGAGGGCGATCCGATCGCTCTCGCCGAAGAGCGCACCGCAAGCTTCGGTGCGAACTGGCTTTCGGTACGCGCGTGCTCACCGACCGTCGAAGACGAGAGCCGTATCGCTGACAGCTATGCAGAGTCCGACCAGCGCCGGGCCTCGGTCTGCTGTCCGCACTGTGGACACCGGCAGTTTCTCGACTTCTTCAAGCACGTCGAATGGGACAAAGACGGCGGCCAGCATCAAACCAAAAGTGCGCGCATCTTCTGCGAGCACTGCGCATGCATGTGGTCGGAGGGCGAGAGATTACGGTCACTCGCCACAGTTCGGTTTCACCAGACGCGGCCATTCACCTGCTGTGGCCAGCGGCACGTGCCTCTGGAGGCCTACGAGGAAGCGTGGAAGGCAAGCTATGAGGGGGCGATAGATCGAGTCTGGGCCTGGTGGGCCAGTGACCGCTTCGAAGTCTATCGAGCCCTATGTCCCGATTGCGGGCGCATGGCGGTCGAAAACGATCACGCTGGCTTCCAGGTCAGCAAGCTGTACAGCCCCTGGTCGAAGGACAAGCCGGCAGACATCGCGCGCAAGTGGCTCGCGGCGAAGGACGACGAGGACAAAAAGCAGGCCTTCTGGAATACGCAGCTTGGCTTGCCTTATCGCCGACACTCCGGGAAAGAAATCCAGCTCGAAGCGTTGGCCGGACGCTGCGAGGTGTGGGGCGCAGACGTACCCGATGGCGTTGCGGTCATAACGGTCGGCGTCGATGTCCAGGACTACCGCGTCGAGCTCGAGGTAATCGGCTGGGGCCGCAACGAAGAGTCGTGGTCGATCGCCTATCACGTGATCGACGGTGAGTTCTCTGACCCTAAGGTTCAAGTTCAGCTCGACATGTATCTGCAGCGCCGGTGGATGCGCGGTGACGGGCGGGGGTTCGAGGTAATGGCTGCTTGCGTTGACTCTGGCGGCCACCACACGCAATCCGTATACGACTTCTGTAAGGCCCGGATCGGCCGACGTATCTGGGCGGTGAAAGGCGAATCGGCACGGAGCGGTCGCCGCTCGCCGGTATGGCCGACCGCGAGGCCATCGAACAGGAACAAGAAGGCCTATCGGCCGGTGATCATTGGCGTGAATGCAGCCAAAGACACCATCACCAGCCGGTTGGCGAAGGACGCCGTCGGTCCGGGATACATGCACTTCCCGACGGATCGCGATCTGAATTACTTCGGGCAGCTCACGGCTGAGCGATCTGTGTTGGTGGTGAAGGCCGGACAGCGCTACCGCGTATGGGAGTTGCGACCTGGCCGGGCCAATGAAGCGCTCGATTGCCGCGTCTACGGATATGCGGCTCTGTGCGGCTTGTTGCACTTTGGGCTGAAGCTCAACCGCCGTGCGGAAGACATTGCGGCAGCGCTCTCGATCGTGGCCGAGCAAGCAACTCAAGAGGCCGATTCACCCGCCTCAACAGCGCCTCCCGCAGCCAAACCGGCCAAGGGGCCAAGCGTCACCCGGGCCGAACCCGGCAAGAAATCGATCACATCCAGGCTCGCCTGAGCCGGAGGCCATTGCATGCGCTGTATCCCGTTCAACCCGGCAACCAGCTTGCTGGCTGGAATGCCGACTGCGCAGCTTCAGGCATCTCTGGCTGCCGCGCAGCAGGCATACATCGACCTTTCCACCGGTGCGAAGGGCGAGAGCTATAGCTATACCCAGGGCGACGGCACGAAGTCTGTCACCTATACCCGCGCGAACCTGGCCCAGCTGGCGGCAGTAATCCAGCTGCTTCAGGCCCAGCTTGGGATTGTGGCGCGTCCTCGTAACCCGATGCGTCCTGTATTCCGATGAGCGCAGGCCGCTCAGACAACGGGCCGACGATCCTCGATGCCCGAGGGAATCCATTACTGCCCAATCGCGCGCGGATGCTCGCGCCGGGCGGAAATGCACCCTATGACGCAGCGGACATCTCCGGTCAACACGTTGCGGCCTGGCGTCCGTATCTGTACTCGCCGGACGGCGAGCTCAACATGTACCGGGACCGGATCGTCGCGCGCGTGCGCGACCTGGTCCGAAATGATGGTTGGGCATCGGGCGCTGTCACCCGCATTCTCGACAACGCCATCGGCGGGCACTTTCGGCCCTTATTTCGGCCGGACTACCGCGCGCTGGCCGCGTACACCGGCAACAAGGCTTTCGATGCATCGTGGGCCCACGAATTCGGTCGGGTTGCTGAAGCAAACTACCGCAGTTGGGCTTTCGATTCGAACAAGTATTGCGACGCACAACGGTCACTGACGATCCCGCAGATCATGCGGTTGGCGTTCCGGCACAAGTTGATCGATGGTGATGCGCTCGCTCAGATGGTTTGGCTACCGGACCGGATTGGCCTTGGCCGCGCTCGCTATGCGACTGGCATTCAGCTGATCGACCCAGATCGCCTCTCCAATCCGCAGCAGCGCTTTGACCAGGAGTCGTCGCGCGGCGGTGTGGAAGTTGACCGCTACGGTGCGGCGACCGGCTACTGGATTCGACGCGCGCACCAGGGTGACTGGTGGGCGGCTGCCGATAGCGTCCGCTGGGACCTGATCCCGCGCGAGACCGATTGGGGCCGGCCGATCATCGTCCACGACTTTGATCACGACCGTGCGTCTCAGCATCGCGGCGGCGCCGGCATATTCACGCCCATTCTTCAGCGCATGAAGATGCTGGCGAAGATGGATTCTGTCGAGCTCGATGCCGCGGTCATCAACTCGATGTTTGGCGCATACCTCGAAAGCCCGTTTGACCCGCAGCTCCTTGAGCAAGCCGTGGGGGATAGCACGGACTTCTCCAAGTACCAGGACGAGCGCAGCGCTTATCACAATGATCGCCGGACGATGCTTGGCGAGGTAAAGGTCCCGATCCTGTTCCCGGGTGAAAAGATCAATACGGTCAAGGCGGAGCGACCGAACACGAATTTCGCGCAGTTCGAAAAGACGTTCCTGCGCAATTTCGCTGCTGCGACGGGCCTATCTGCCCAGCAGATGAGTCATGACTGGTCGGATACGAACTACAGCTCCGCGCGCGGCGCGTTGCTGGAGGCATTCAAGACGCTGAAGCGTCGGCAGTTCGACTTCAGCCATGGCTTCGCCCAGCCCGTTGTCGGCTGCTGGCTCGAGGAGTCCATGGATATCGACGACTACCCGATGCCATCTGGCGCGCCGTCGTTCGCTGAATGTCGCGGCATGTATAGCCGCGCGGAGTGGATGGGGCCGGCGCGCGGGTGGATCGATCCGGTGGCTGAGAAGCAGGGATCCGTGCTGGGAATGGACGCAGGCCTCTCCACGCTCCAGATCGAATGCATGGAGCAAGGTCTCGACTGGGAAGAGGTATTGGATCAGCGGCAGCGCGAGATCGAGAAGTTCACTGAACTCGGCATCCCGGTACCAACCTGGGCCGGCATGCAGGTTCCTGGCTATACGCCGGCAAGCGAAGTAGCGAAGAAACCGGAGGCTACCTGATGCAGTTCGCGCACTTGGCGCAGCGCCTTTTCAATCGCCCGCTCGCGATCCATCGCGATAAGGCCGAGGTGATCATGGCGGCGCTCGCTGAACGCCTCGGCGTGACGCAGATGTTTGGCGCTGATGGCCGAACGCTCCAGCCGCAGGCGTTCGCTTTCGACGATGACGATAGCTTCGACTACGACCGCCGCGATCGTGGTTACGACATGGTCGGCCCGGTCGCGGTGATTCCGATACAGGGCACGCTGGTGCAGAAGTGCGGAACCCTTCGTCCGTGGTCGGGAATGACGGGTTACGACGGGATTCGTCAGGCCTTCACAGCAGCGATGTCGGACGATGCTGTCGAAGGGATTGTGCTGGATATCGATTCACCGGGCGGCGAGGTGGCAGGCTGTTTTGACCTGGTAGACGAGATCTACCGCGCTCGCGGCGACAAGCCGATCCATAGCATCCTCACCGAGAGCGCGTATTCAGCCGCATACGCCCTGGCAAGCGCCGCCGACAAGATCTTGGTACCACGCACTGGTGGGGTCGGCTCGATCGGCGTGATCTGCATGCACGTCGACATGTCCAAAGCGCTGACTAGTGCTGGCGTGCAGGTCACCTTCATCACTTACGGTGACCGCAAGGCCGATGGTCACCCCGAAATTCCTCTGTCGAAGGAGGCGCTTGAGCGCTTCCAGGCGGACATCGACACCATGGGCGAACTGTTCGTTGAGACAGTCGCCCGTAACCGGAATATCGCGGCCAGCAAGGTGCGCGATACCCAAGCCGTGACCTACCTGGGCGCCGATGGCGTAGCCAAGGGGCTCGCGGATGCTGTGGCGGCGCCTGATGCCGCATTTCGGGCGCTCGTTGCCGAGCTGGCCTAATCCACTCTGGAGTCAAACACATGAGCAAGACCCTGACCCGCCTGGGTGCCGCTGCGGCGCCCTTTGCGCATCTGCTTGGCCTGGTCCGCGCCGAGGATGACGACGGTGCCCGTAAGGGCAAGCGTGCACGTCGTGCCGAGGATGAAGAGGACGACGACAAGAAGGACGTGCGTCGCGCGGAAGAAGACAAGGACGATCACGAAGATGGTCGCCGTGCCGAGGAAGATGACGGCGAAGAGGACAACGACAAGGAAGAGAAGGAAGATAAGGACGGCAAAAAGGGCCGGAAGGCCAAGCGAGCTCGTCGCGCTGAAGAGGACGACGAAGAGGGCGACGACGCCGACGCTGAGGAAGATGACGACGATGAGGAAATGCGCGGAAAGAGCGCCTCGGCCAAGGCCCGTCGCCGCGAGCGCGCTCGCTGCAAGGCCATCTTCGCGTGTGCCGCTGCAGGCGTCCGCCCTGACGTAGCCGCTTCGCTCGCCTTCGACACGAACATGTCGCGTCGTGAAGCCGTCGCGGTTCTCACGACCACGGCAGCTGGTTCCAGTTCGCGTTCCGGTCGCCTCGATCAGCGGATGGATTCCGTTCGTGTCGCCCAGGCTGGCGCGGATGACGCCCCGGCCGCGCCCGCCGGCATGAGCAAAATTGCAGCCGCGATCGTTGCCGCTGGCGAAAAGGCGCGCGGCAAGTAAGCGCGCCTGACACCCCATTCCACTTCAGGAGACCATCATGGCCCTCACTCCGTCTTTCATCGGCGATAACCCGCAACAGCCGGGTATCTTCGCGCAGGTCTATACCCCCGATCAGCTCGTTGCCGACGCGCGAAACCTCGTCTCACAGCCCATCATCCTTGGCGCTGGAACGCTCAAGCGCGGGACCGTTCTCGGCCAGCAGTCCGTCAACCCGATCGAGGCCGCCGCAGCAGCAGGCAATACCGGCAACGGCACGATCGGCACTCTCAGCGTTGGCGCGTCGCCGAAGACTGGCGTGTATACCGCTATCGCAACGAGCGCGACCGTCTTCGCCGTCACCGATCCGGAAGGCACTTCGCTTGGCAACGCGACGGTCGGTACGCCATTTACCAGCACCGGCGTGAACTTCACGATCACCGCGGGTGGCACGGCCTTCGTCGCCGGCGATGGCTTCAACATTACCGTCTCGGATGCCGTCGGCATCTACATCGAGTGTGTGAAGACGGCCAGCGACGGTAGCCAGACCCCGGTTGCGATCCTCGCTGACGACGCGGATGCGTCGGGTGGCCCTGTCAACACCGGCGCTTACCTTGCAGGCGAGTTCAACGCCTCCGCGCTCACCTTCGACGTTTCCTGGACGCTGCCGGCTCTTGTCGCGGGCCTGCGCCCCTACGGCATCTTCGCCAAGAGCTCCGTATCCGCCGCGCAGCCGTCGAACAACAGCGCCCCCTAACCACCTGAGTCCTCCGGCCAAGAGAAGCCCCGCATATGCGGGGCTTTTTTTTATGCGCCGGCGTTAGACGACCCCCTTCGGAGAGGCTAGATGACTGCCGCCAGTACTTTTCCCTTCAGCACCACCGACCTGATCCAGGTAGTGCCGACCCTGAAGCGTTCGCAGAAGTTTCTGCTGGACACCTTCTTCCCCAACATCAAGATGAGCGACACCGAGTACGTCGCCATCGATATCGACATCGGCCTGCGCCGCATGTCGCCGTTCGTTAGCCCCCTCGTGCAGGGCAAGCTGGTGCAGCAGCGCAGCTACCAGACCAACACCTACAAGCCGGCGTACATCAAGGACAAGCGTGCCCCGGACCTGCGCAAGCCCGTGATGCGTCAGATCGGCGAGCGCATTGGCGGTGGCGACCTGTCCGGTGCCGAGCGCGAGATGGCCAATATCAACTTCGAGATGGCTGACCAGATCGACATGCTCGACCGCCGACTCGAGTGGATGGCCGCCCAGGCGCTGACCACCGGCAAGGTGGTCGTCCAGGGTGAGGGCTTTCCGACCGAGATTATCGACTTTGGCCGCGATTCATCCCTTACCGTCGCCCTGACCGGTAACGGCCGTTGGGGCATTTCGGCCAACTTCGATGCTGACGGCCGTGATCCGGTGCCGACGCAGAGCATTGAGTTCTGGCAGCACCAGATCATGAAGCTGTCGGGCGGAATTGCGACCGATATTGTCTTCACCACGTCGGCATGGCTCGCCTTCCTCAACGCCAAGGGCGTCCAGGGCGCGATCTATTACCCGAAGCTGGGTGAGAGCGGCAACAACATCAACAATGGCCCGCAGATCGCTCGCGGCGCGCAATACAAAGGCCGCTGGGGTCAGTACAACCTGTGGCTCTACAACGACTGGTACATCGACGACAACAACGTCGAGCAGCCGATGCTGGTCGACGGCACCGTGCTGATGTCCGGTCCGGACCTGATGGGCACGCGAGCCTTCGGCCAGATCCTCGATCCCAACTTCAACTATGCGGCCCTGCCGTATGCGCCGAAGACCTGGGTGGAGAACGATCCGGCCCAGCGCATCCTGCTTATGCAAAGTTCGCCGCTCGTGATCCCGAGCCGCGTCAATGCATCGTTATCGGCCAACGTCTGCGCCGCGCAGGTGTCGTAATGACCGCGCCTGCTCTGGCCGCCGCGAAAACCGTTGAGGTCACCGTTGCTGCCGGTCGCAGCGTGGTCGATGCGTCTGGCAAGACGCGCCGGCAAGGTGAGAAGGCGCTGATTGACCCGTCCGAGGTCAAGCACCTGCGCGCTCTTGGCTTCCTCGCCCAGAAGGGCGAGGAAGTGAGCTTGCCTCGACCGGGCCCGTCGGTGAGCGCGGACGAAGGTCCGCGCGTAACGGTCGCGTAATGCCGATTGACTGGGACCAGGTCGTGCTCGGGCCGACGGAAGCGGTGTTCGGCGAACCGGCGACGTACCTGCCGGCCGTCGGCACCGGCTTTGCGATCACGGGCGTGTTCGATGCGGCCTACAAGGAGGTCGACCAGATCGATCCGTTGTCGGCCAACGCGATCATGCCCGTGCTCGGGGTTCGCCTGGCTCAGTTCACCACGCCACCAGTCCAAAACGATCAGGTCCGCATTCCATCCATTGGGAAGCTGTACCTGATCTATGACGTGCGCCCCGACGGGCACGGCTGGGTCAAATTGATGCTCCAGGACACCGGCAACCCATGACGCAGACCGCAGAGCTCCGCGACCTGACCGTCGCGGCGTTGAAGGCATCAAATATCGCTGGCGGCAACGTTTACTCGGTGCGTTCGTGGCCGACGACCGCGATGAGCTATCCGGTCATTTACGTGAAGACGCCTATCGAGGACCGGGAGTCTCTCGGTCCAAATGGAGCGCCTCAATACAAGGTCACCTCCACGATCCGCATCATCGCCCGTGTGCAAGTCCCGCCGCAGGCAAACGACGCAGGCACCGCAGTTGCCGAGGCAGCCCTTGAATCGCTGAAGGCACAGATCGAAGTGGCGGTTATCAACAACCCATCGATCATGGTTCTTCTGCAGCAGTTTCCCTTCACGCGTAGCGAGATGGGAATCAACAGCGAGGGTAGCCAGGCCTTCGGCGAGCTGGCGCTCGACATCGGCATGGAGTTCTACCAGGGCCCCGAAGACTTCTACCCCATCGTCGGAACGCCGATCGAGGAACTCACCCTCGATGCCGATCTGACCAACGTGACCGATCCAAGCGGCACATATCCCAATCCACCGTTCCCGGCATCAGTCACGCCGGCTCCGCGAACCAGCGGGCCGGATGGTCGTGCCGAGGGCGGGCTCGATATTCAACTCCCGCAGTAGGAGCGCCCCCATGGTGGTTTATCCCGCGCCCGGTCTGAGCGTCAGAGACCCGGTGAAGAAGGACCTGTTGCCCGATGCCGGGCGAGAGGTCAGCGAACACGATCAGTACTGGAACCGCCGTATCGCCGATGGCGACGTGGTGACCCAGCCTCCGACTGCCGTCCGCACCGTTCCAGGTGCGAACAATGGGAGCAGTGACGAATGAGCACCGTTCCGTTCAACAACATTCCCCAGGGCCTGCGTGTCCCGCTCTTCTTCGCGGAAGTCGACAACTCGCAGGCGAATACGAATCAGCAGACGCAGCGCGCGCTGATCATTGGCCAGATCACCTCGGCCGGTCAGGCGGTTCCCAACGTCCCGATCATCAGCCAGGGCGCAGCCGACGCAGTCGTGCAGGGCGGTCAAGGCTCGATGCTGGCGCTCATGACGGCCGCCTACAAGAACTCTGACAGCTTCGGCGAGGTTTGGTACTTGCCGCTATCGGATGCTGCTGGCGCAACGGCTGCCAGCGGAACGGTCGTTTTCACCGGCACGCCGACGGCGACCGGTACCGTCAGCCTATATGTCGCCGGTCAGCTGGTGAGCATTCCGGTCGCCCTGACCGATACGCCCACCACGCTTGCGACCGCGCTGGCCGCTGCAATCAACGCAGCCAATCCGACCCTGCCGGTCACTGCCGCTGCAGCCACCGGTACGGTCACGGTCACCGCGATCAACAAGGGTCTGGCAGGCAATGACATTGATCTGCGCCTGAACTACCTGGGATCGGCAGGCGGCCAAGTGACCCCCGCAGGTATCACGGCGACGATCACGGCGATGGCCAGTGGCGCGACCAACCCGACGCTGACGACTGCTCTCGGCAATCTCGCCGATATGCCGTTCGACTTCATCGTTTGCCCATACAACGACACGGCCTCTCTCAACTCCCTGCAGGCGCTCCTCAACGACCAGACCGGTCGCTGGAGCTGGGCAGAGCAGGTCTATGGCCACGTGTTCGCGGCCAATCGAGGCACGCTGGCCAGCCAGACCACCTTTGGCCTGGCGCGTAACAACCAGCATGAATCGGTCCTGGGCTTCAATGACTCCCCGAGTCCGAACTGGGTCTGGGCGGCTGACTATACCGGCGCATTTGCCGTTGCCTGCCGCGCTGACCCGGGTCGGCCCGCGCAGACGCTGAAGCTGAGCACGGTGCTAGCCCCGCCCGTGCAGTCGCGCTTCACTCTCGGCGAACGCAATACGTTGCTGTTCGACGGCATTTCCACATTCACCGTTGGCCAGGACGGCACGGTGGCGCTGGAAAACGTCATCACGACGTACCAGAAGAACGGATTCGGCCAGGCCGACTCAAGCTATCTGGAGATCGAGACCATGTTCCTGCTGACGTTCGTGCTGCGCGATCTTGCCGGCATCGTCACAAGCAAGTACGCCCGCATGAAATTGGCCGCCGACGGCACGCGCTTTGCTCCCGGAGCGGCCATCGTCACTCCGTCGATCATCAAAGCTGACCTGATCGCTGAATACCGGAGCCTGGAATACCAGGGCTATGTGCAGAACAGCGATGCATTCGCCCAGGCGCTCATCGTGCAGCAGAACGCGACCAATCCGAATCGCGTCGACGTGCTGTGGCCGGGAACCCTGATCAACCAGCTCCGCGTGTTCGCGCTGCTGGCGCAGTTCCGCCTCTAAGCCCTTCGGGCAATCGCCATCGACCTAAGCCAAGCCGCCTTCGGGCGGCTTTTTTATTGCCTGGAGACCGCACATGGGCAGCAATACCAATCGCCTTGCCGGCACCGCGTACCTGTCCGTCGACGGACAGACGTACATGCTCGCTGGCGACTTCGAATACAACCCGTCACTGGTCACGCGTGAGACGTTGACGGGCCAGGACACGGTGCATGGCTACAGCGAGAAGCCGATTGCGCCGCACATCTCTTGCACGTTGCGCGACTCGGGCGGCCTGAGCGTGGCCTCCCTCAACGCCATGACCGGCGTCACCGTCGTGGCTGAGCTGGCCAACGGAAAAACCATCATCGGGCGAAACATGTGGACGGTCGAAGCACAGACCTCCAAGTCCACCGACGCCACCATCGAAGTCAAATGGGAAGGCCCTCAGGGGGCCGTCTCGGAGAACTGATCATGCTCGTGGAAGAAAAGACCATCACCCTGCGCAAGCCGATCACCATCGGCAAGGACCAGGCCGCTATCACGTATTCGGAGATTCAGCTCCGCGAACCGGATGCCGGCGAGCTTGAGAAGGCCCAAGCCGCCGGAACGACCGTTGGCCAGAACATCACTCTGGTGAGCCTGATCGCCAAGATCCCGCGATCTGTCGTGGAGAAGTTCTCGCAGCGCGACCTCATGGAAGCAAGCGATTTTTTCGGCGCTTTCTACGCCAGTGGGGAAGTGACGGCAGAGGCTGGCCAGGGCTAATCGCTCAGCTCACCCGGTTTTACCGCTGGGGACCGCGCGAAGCCTGGTCCTTGACGTTACGTGAGCTGAGCTGGTGGAACGAGCAAGCATCGAGGATGAAGGGCGATGGCTAATACATTCAACATTGTCATCTCCGCGACCGACAAGGCGACGGCGACCGTACGAAAGGTCAACGACGCTTTTGACCGGATGGCGCGCCCGTTCAAGGACGTGGGCAAGTCCTTCCGATCGCTCGGCAAGGAGCTTCATCTCCCTGCCATCGGTCGCGGCATATCGGCGATCGGTGGCGTCAGCATCAAGACCGCTCGATCGCTGACCTCAATGGCCACTCCGTTGGCCGCGATCACGGGCGTGGCTACGCTGGCCGGCATGACTGTACTGGTGGACCGTTGGGCCAACTTTGGCCGGGCCACGACGTACGCCGCCCAGGGCATCGGCATCACGACCACGAAGCTGCAGCAGATGCAGGGGATTGGTGCCCTGGCCGGCATATCGGCCGACTCGGTGACTTCGAGTCTGGAGTCGTTGGGCACGGTGATGCAGGACGCTCGATGGGGGCGCAACCAGGGCGCCCTCATGCTCTTGAATCGTGTTGGCGTCGGTCTCAAGCGCACCAAGGATGGAGCGTGGGATGTCGTCGGGGAAATGACGGCGATCGCCAAGGTGATGACGAGCCCGCAGTTGCGCAACAACCCCTACGCACAGGCGCTGCTCGCGAATCAGTTGGGCGTCAGTGCGATGCTGCCAGTCCTGCGCCAAGGCGAGGCGGGTATCGCGCGCTATGCTGCCCTGCAGAAGCGGCTGGGCTACGTGTCTTCTCCCGAAGACATCCGCAATGCCGATGCCTTCGCGCTGAGCATCTCCGGCATGAAGATGGCGGTGGAAGGGCTCGGGCAATCGGTTATGGACAAGGCCATGCCGGCCCTTCAGCCGTTCGTTGATGGGCTGGCCACTTGGGTAGCCAACAACCGCGAGCTGATCAGCCAGGACGTGGCTGGAGTAGTGAAGCGAGTTGCAGAATACATCCAGGGTATTGACTGGAAAGAGATCGGGAACAATGCGTCGCAGTTCCTGGTAGGTGTCAAAGACAGCCTCAAGGACATCGGCGAAGCGGCCAAAGACATCGCCTCCGTTTTCGACCATATCAGGGACACCAAGCAGCACTTTTCGAGCGGCTTGGACTACCTGAAAGACCAGTTCGCCCATCCATTCGCCCAGGCCAAGCCATATGGCGACCCTTCCGGCGGCGGCATGAGTTTCGACGCATGGAAGGCGGCAAACGGACACTTCTGGCAAAGCGACTCGGAGCAGAAGGCTCTCTACGGGAAATATCAGGCGGGCGTTGCGTCCTCCAAGATCGACACAGGTCTGCGCAAGCGGGTCATGGATTATTTCCAGGGGCAGGGGTGGAGTCAGGCCCAAGCGGCGGGCATTGCGGCCAACCTTGCCACCGAAAGCTCCCTCAACCCGAATGCGAGTGGAGACAACGGGGCAGCCTTTGGTGTCGGCCAATGGCACGCGGATCGGCAGAAGGCATTCGAGCAGTGGTCTGGGCATAGCATCCGCGGATCGTCGTTGCTCGATCAGCTCGGCTTCGTTCAATACGAATTGACGAAGGGCAATGAGCAAAACGCTGGCTCGGCCTTGCGTGGTGCGACCTCCGCTGATCAGGCTGGCGCTATCGTGTCCAGCCTCTACGAGCGACCGGCGGATGCCGCTGGCGAAGCGAGCCGGCGGGGTTATCTCGCAGCCTCGTGGATGAATGGCGGTGATGGCGCGACGCAGGCATCGGCCCCCGCAGGTCCATATGCGGCGGGTTCTCCCAATGCTGATTCCGCTGGCGCATCGCAGGTCAACGGCCGCGTCCACGTGGAAGTGACACTTCCGAATGCCCCGCCAGGTACGCAGGCGAAAGTGAAATCGACTGACGGCAGTGTGACGGCGAGCACGCGGATTGGATACTCGGGTGTAGGAGCGATTGCATGAGTTGGAGCGATGAACTTCAGCAGGCATCGTTCCGCGGGCTGCCATTCGGTGTGCACGGCGGCGAGGGCCGTTTTGGCCGTCGCGTCGTGCCCCATGAGTATCCGGGGCGAGACAAGCCCTATGTCGAAGATCTTGGTCGAGCGACTCGGCGCATCCGGCTTGTCGGATTCCTGGTCGAGAACAGCGTGGTATACGGCGGCGGCAGCGTAATCGCGCAGCGCGAAGCGATGATCGCTGCAGCTGAGACGGCCGGGCCGGGCATCTTGGTGCACCCAACCCTTGGCCAGCTCACTGTGAGCATTCCCGACGGGGGCCTGGCCGTTTCCGAGCGATCGGATGCCGGACGCTACTTCGAGTTGAACTTCACGTTCATCGAGTCGGGCGACCGCGTATTTCCGTCGATCGCGCAGGCTTCGGGAAGCCTGCTGAGCGATCTGGCCAATGCGCTCGGCGTGTCAGCCGCACTCGACTTCGTCAACGACATGACGGCGTCGATCAATCTTGGCCTTGGCATCGTCAACGGCGTGATCAGCGTCGGCAAGTCGGTCGTAGGCGCGGTAGTTGGCGTGGCTGCCGACTTTGCCGTCATCGCGGGGCAGATTTCCCGCGACGCGACGAGCTTGGCCAACTTGGGCAGTCTGCTGACTGGAAACTTTGGCCGCTACTCGAACGCGAACGTCAGCTCTGCCTTCGCCAACGGACAGTCGACCTCCGGCGTGAGTCCCTGGACGATCGCATCGCTGACCGCGTGGGGCGCTGAGCAGCGCGCCGCGGTTGATAGCGCATCAGCAGCCTTCAATCAGGCGGCTGCTGGCATTGATGCTGCGTCGGTGTCGACGTTCTCGGCGACAGCGCAAGCATCCGTAGCGACCCTTGCAGGGGCAATCGGCAACCCTGGTGACGCGATCAATCGCCTGGGCAAGCTGGCCACCTATTCACCCACGCCCATTGTCGGTGGCGGGCAGGTTGCGGCTGCGATGTTGGTCGCCCAACAAGCTACAAGCGCCATTGTTCGGCGCGCGGCGATCGCGGCCATTGCGCAGGCAGTGGCCGCATACGCGCCAAGCTCGTACGACGATGCCGCAAACCTCATGGACATCGTCACTGGGTATATCGACGACGAGATCCTGATTGCTGGCGACGCAGGCGACGACTCAAGCTATTCCGCCCTCCGCACCCTTCGGCAGTGCGTCGTTCAGACGCTTACGCGCAATGGTGCGACGCTGGCGCCGCTGAAGGCATTCCAATTTCGGTCTCCGCTACCGTCGCTGGTGCTGGCGCAACGCCTCTACCAGGACGCGAGCCGTTCGGATGAGCTGGTGTCGGAGGCAAACCCAGTGCATCCAGGCTTCATGCCGACCAGTTTTCGCGCCCTGGCCACCTGAGCATGGAACAAGACGATCTCACCCTGACCATCAACGGTCAGGCCATTTCCGGCTGGACGGACATCCGGGTTACTCGCGGCATAGAGCGCCTTCCGTCCGATTTCAGTATCGGGATGACGGAGCTCTATCCGGGCGAGCTCGATGCCGTCATCACGCAGCCTGGTGCGCCGGTGGTGGTCAGCATCGGCCAGGACGTGGTCATAACCGGCTATGTTGATCGGTTCATTCCGAGCATCAGCGCGGAGGAGCACAGCATCCGTGTCATGGGCCGGTCGAAATGCTGCGACCTGGTTGATTGCGCCGCCGAGTGGCCGGGTGGCCAGATCAGCGGGTCAACCGCGCTCGGCATCGCCCAGAAGCTGGCGGCGGTGTATGGAATCGGCGTCGATTGCACAGTGAGCGGGTTGCCGGTTATCCCTCAGTTCAACCTGATGCTCGGCGAGTCGGCTTTCGAGGTGATCGAGCGGATATGCCGATATTCAGCGCTGCTCGCTTATGACCAGCCGAACGGCAGCCTGCTGCTGGCGCAGCTGGCGACGGTCAAGGCGGCAAGCGGGTTTGTCCAGGGACAGAATGTCATCTCGGCGTCGGTCGAATACTCGGCCGACCAGCGGTACAGCAACTACCAGGCATTCCTCCAAGCAGTCGACGTCTTCACTGACCTCGGTGAGGGCGGGAACCTCCTTGCGAACGTAAGCGACCCTAATGTATCGCGGCACCGCTGCCTGGTCCTCATTGCTGAGGCCGGCGGCGGTGGAAACCAGATCGCGCAACAGCGAGCACTATGGGAAATGGCTCGGCGCGCCGGCCATTCGCAGGTCGTGACAGTCGTCTGCGATAGCTGGCGCGACTCTGCGGGGACACTATGGGCGCCGAACACGTTGGCGCCTGTGGATCTTCCAGCGTTGAAGCTCGGAGCGACCGAGTTGGCCATTGGTCAGGTGACCTACGCGCGCACGGAAGACAACGGCACGACGGCGACGATTGTGTTGATGCCGCCTGATGCATTCAAGCCAGAGCCCATCTTGCTGCAGCCAACCTTTGCGGAATTCAATGGCCCATTCCAATGAGCGCTGATCAGAACGCCATCATGCGGTTGTGGCGCCGGGTCCAGCTGACGGTGGGTCGTGGCCGCGTAACGACCAGCAACGACAGTAAGACTGCCCAGCTCCTGCAATTGGTCATGGGCGCACTTGAGACGCGCGACACGACGCCTCGCCTCGGCGAGTTTGGGCATGCCTCTCGGCCGCCAGTAGGGTCAGACGTCGTTGTTGTGTTCGTCGGCGGTGACCGGTCCAGCGGTGTAGCCATTGCGACAGGGCACCAGGCCAGCCGACCGACCAACCTGGTCGAGGGCGAGTCGATGCTTTACGACCTGTGGGGCAAGCGGATCTACCTTTCAGAGGGCGGGATTGTCGTTGAGGCCAAGGGCACGCCGGTGACCGTAAACGATGCCAGCACGGTGACGGTGAACGCCTCGACAGAGGTCGTTATCAATACGCCGACGCTGCAGGTGAACGGAAATATCGTCGCGACCGGCGACATCACGGACAAGACGCGCAGCATGGCTGCCGATCGTGCGCTCTATGACGAGCACGGACATTCGCCTAACGCCACGAGCCCACCGAGTCCGCAGCAATGAGCGATATCACTACCGTATGGAACACCTCGCTCTCTCGCGGCGATTGGGTTGTCGCTGGCGCTGATCTCCAAAGTGGCGATGATCTCACCACTGCCATCTACGTCAGCCTCTTTACGGATCGCCTCGCGAACGCTTCGGACCCGATTCCGGATGGATCGGATGATCGCCGGGGATGGTGGGGCGACCTGGATGCTGACTACCCGATCGGCTCGCGCCTGTGGCTACTTGGCCGGGAAAAGCTCACGGCCCAGATACCGGCCAAGGCTAAGGGCTTCATCACTGAGGCCTTGCAGTGGATGCTGGATGACGGAGTTGTCAGCTCGATCACGGTGACGGCGAGCATCGTTCAGCCAAACATGCTCGCCACCCAACTTGTTCTTCAGAGGCCCGATGGCACGCAGCTGTCGGTTGCCTTCAATTGGGCATGGGCTCAGATCGACTGATCTGATCACCACGCACACCTCGAGTGACATGAGCCGCCTTTTGGCGGCTCTTTGCTTTTCAGGGACCCCTCGATGCCGTATCAGCGTCCTACGCTTTCGGTGCTTCGCAGCCAGGTTGCGGCCGACATCTCTTCGGGGATCAAGGGCGCCGACGGTCTGCTCCGATTCGCAAACCTCAATATCTTGGGAACCGTGCAGGCGGGCATGTCCCATGAGCATTATGGGTACCTGGACTACATCGCCAAGCAGGCGACGCCATACACGGCAACTGATGAATGGCTGGAGGCGTGGGCGGCTCTTCGGAACATCTTCCGGGAACCAGCGACGGCGGCCTCCGGCACAGTTACGTTCCTTGGCCAGCCGGGCACGTCCATTCCGTCCGGCACGCTGCTGGCGCGCGGCGACGGTTACGTCTACGAGACGACCGCCGCGGGAACAGTCGGCTCGGGTGGCCAGGTAACTATCCCTGCAATTGCAGTGCTTCCTCCGATCGACCCGGTGAATAATCCGACCGGGCAGGGCGCGGCAGGCAACGCGGCAGCGAGCACCATTGTCTCCCTTCAAGCGCCTATCGCCGGTGTTCAATCCAGTGGCACGGCCGCCACAGCATTCACCGGCGGCGCGGATGTCGAGCTGGACGATTCGCTACGCACCCGCATGCTGCTGGCGTATCAGCAGACACCTCAAGGTGGCGCCGCGACGGACTACGTCCAGTGGTCTCTCGCGGTCCCTGGTGTCACTCGCGCCTGGTGCGCGCCGAACGGCTTCGGTACCGGGACCGTCGTGGTCTATGCGATGCTGGATAGTGCTGAGGTCGGAAACAACGGCTTCCCCGTGGGCACGAATGGTGTGTCCCAATATGACCCTGGCCCTGGCGGTGTCCCCAGGGGAACGGTGGCGACCGGTGATCAGCTCAATGTCGCCAACGGTCTCATCAACGAACAGCCGGCCACGGCGCTCGTGTACGTGTGTGCACCCACGCCCAATACGATCAATTTCGTCTTCAGTGGCATCGGAACGCCCTCCAGCTCCGTTCAGACGGCGATCAATGCGGCAATCGACAGCGTCTTTCTTGAGCAGGGAAGCCCCAAGGCGGGCACGTCAGTCGAGCTGTCGTCGATTGAGTCGGCGATCGCGGCGATCGCTGGTACGCCTGGCTTCGTGGTCAATTCGCCCAGCGGCAATATTCCCAATGCCACCGGGCAGCTTCCGGTGCGCGGAACGGTTACCTACAACCCATGACCGCGACCGTTTACTCACCATCCGACTTCCAGGGCGCGATGTGGGCGCTTATGCCCCGGGGTCGCGCTTGGAGTCGGGAACCAGGGTCCGTACAAGACCAGACGATCGCCTGCTTTGCCCCATCGTATGCGCGCAACACGCAAGCTGCGATTAACCTGCTGGCAGACGCATTCCCCTCGACTGCGCTGGACCTGATTCCGGAATGGCAGGAGACGCTCGGTCTTCCGGATCCGTGTGCTGGTCCGGCTCCGACACTCATACAGCAGCGACTGCAAATCGTCGCGCGGCTGACCGCCACGGGTGGTCAGTCGGTACCGTATTTCATCGGCTTTGCCGCGGCGCTTGGTTACCAGGTGACAATCACCCAGTATGCGCCATTCCGGTGTGGCCAAAGCAGAGCGGGACAGCAGCTCGGTGGCACGGACTGGTTCTTCACCTGGGCGATCAATGCGCCCCTGAACACCATCACGAAATTCCTAGCTGGCCAAGCCACGGCCGGTGAAGCACTCGGCTCGTGGGGCAACGCCGTTTTGCAGTGCGAACTGCAGGCCGCTGCACCCGCGCACACGGTCCTTCAATTCCACTACTCCTGAGGCGTTATGTATCAGATTGATAATTCCACGGCTGCGGCGACGCAGCCGGCGAGTACCGGTGCGGGTACGCCTGGTTTCTTCACGGACGGAAGTCCCACGGGTGGTGTGCCGGCCACGATCGTTCCCGCGGAATGGCTCAATGCTGTCCAGCAGGAGCTGATCAATATCGTCGAGGCCGCCGGCCTGACGCCCACCAAAAACCTGTTCAACCAGCTCGGCCTGGCGATCCAGTCGGGGCAGATGAATTATGCGGCCGATACCGGTACCGCCAATGCCTACGCTGTGGCTCTTACACCGGCGCCGACCGCGCTGGTCGACGGCATGTCTCTTTGGTTCAAAGCGAAGACTGCCAATACCGGCGCCTCCACACTGAACCTCAATGGGCTCGGCGCGAAGCCAATTGTCGGCGCTGCGCACGTGGCCTTGCAGGGTGCCGAGATCATCGCGAATGGCCGAGTCGAGGTGATCTGGAATGCCACGATCTCTTCCTGGGTGCTGGCCGAGCAAACTGGAGGTGCCTTACAGGTACCTGCCGGCTCACAGTCGAACCAGGCTGTGAACCTTGGACAGTTCACTGGCTCAAACACCTCGGGCACAGGGATGGGACCTGGATACTGCAAGCTTCCTAACGGCCAAATCCTGCAATGGGGCATCGTGTCGGTAACGACCAGTACGGCCACCTCCCCGGGCTATTACGGGTCAACGGCAGTCACCTTCCCAATCGCCTTCCCGAATAGCATTCAGGCCATCGTGGCGGTTCCACAGGACGCCGTTGGCGCTGTCCCATATGGCTCATCGTGGTCATCGCAGACAAAGACGGGTTTCACGCAGTTCATGCACAGTGCCACCGTCGGCCAGGCATGGAATCTGTCGTGGTTTGCCGTTGGTAACTAAGGAGCTTGTATGACTATCTTTTTCAGCAAGAGCACGAATGGGTTTTACGACGATGCGATTCATGCCGTCGCCGAGATGCCTTCGGACATCGTTGAAGTCGACCCTGCCGTCTATACCCAAATGCTCCAAAAGCAGGCTCTCGGATACACCGTGGGTGCCGATTCAAATGGAAATCCAATATCGGTGGCGCCTCCTCCGGCGGTGGTTACGTTGGTGCCAGCGGCTCGCCAAGCGTTGGCTGAGTCTGATCTGACGGTCTTGCGCTGCTATGAGAAGGCAATATCGGTCCCGGCAGACTGGGTGGCCTACCGAGACGCGCTACGGGCTATTGTTTCCGGCGGGAATTCGACGTCATTGCCTTCAATGCCTGCGTATCCTAGCGGGAGCTAGGCGCCTTCCATATCGGGTCACATGGCGGTCGAACTGCGACTTCGCGGAACGCAAAGCCATGACCCGTCGCCATTGGTCTTATTGTTGCACTCGAAGTCGGAAACCATCCTCGGTTGGATGGCTCTGTAGATCTTGTCGGAGAGTAGGTAGACGCCGTTCGGGACGATTCGCTTGGGCAAGGCGCCATAGTCACAGTGATAGGCGATCTGCTCAGGTAGGTTGCGGGCGGCATAGAAGTTATTGGTCGGAATTTTATGCTTCACCGCATAGAAGCCGATCGATTCAAAATTACGGATGCCCAACGGAGTCTCATCGTGATCGCACTCCCAGGCGGGGAAGACGGAAATGGCGGCGTAGCTTCTGGCGGGCACGCCTGAGAGCTCCTGCGTCGCTCCGCTTGCGATCAGCATCTTTGTGTTGAATGCGACAGGCTGGATGTCGATCAACTGGATGACGAGCAGCAGCGTAAGGATAACCGCCGCGCCTCGCGCTCCAAGTCTCAAAACACAGGCTGCGATGCCCATGAAGATGAGCCAGAAGCCCGATATCCAAAACAAGCGCCCACTCGCCCGGAAACGGGACAGGACATACTCCACGGAGTCGGGTAGCGGAATGTGGAAGCGAAGGGATCCCAGGGTTGGTGTCGAGGAAAGCGCGAGCAGGTAGCCTGTGGCAATCACCAGCACCGCGGTCAAGAATGGAAAGCCCGACTTGCGATGCCGACCGTTGAAGAAAAGGGTCAAGGGAAAGAGGCAAAGGATGATGGTCCCGAGCCCCAGATAGTCGAATCCTTCCAGCGATTGGTAGGCGGTAGGGTCGGCAATTTTCAGGTTGTTTAGCCGCCCTAAGCCTGCAGAGCTTATCGGGCCCAGCGCGTTCATGGAGAACAATCCATAGCCGAGGCTCTCAGAGCCCGTGGCCCCCATGAACCCGAACAGGTACAGGCCGGCAGCCGCAGTTAGTGCCAGGGTCGAGCACCGCAGGCAGACCTCGAGCAGACCGAGTTTTCGCACCCGGGTGGCGACGGCGATTGCGCAAGTCGCGGCGCCCATCAGAGTCAGGTAGGGATTGATCCCCGTTGCCAAAAACAGCGTTGCACAGTTGAGCACCATCCATTGCTTGCGCTCCGCATGCAGGGTCGCCAAGACCACCCAAATGGATAGGACAAGCACCCATTGCGACGAAAGGGCGGTGTGGAATTGGAAGCGGAAGAACGTGAAGGGAACGGTTGCGACCAATAGACCACCCACGACTCCGATGTAGGTCTGTAGGTTTGATCGTTTTTCGCCCAGAAGACGCAACGCTTGCACCGTGGCGAGGTAGCCGAATGTCCCTTGGAGCACTAGGCAAACCAAAAAGTAATACCCGATCATCTGGATGCCATCGGGAAGGATCCAGGCCAGCGGCTTTGAGAGCAGCAGGAACAATGGCATCGGGTCGAACAACGAGATGCTCATCGGCAGCGGATAGCTAATCCGATTAGTGGTCAGCCAGTGTGTGTGGGGATCGCTTAGATATTGAGCCCAGGCCACATAAACCTGTGCGAGATCGCCCCAGATCCAATGCGTGTTGTGAACGTCCAAAGGTGCTGGGCCTAAGACGTATCTGGCCCATGCCGCTGACAATGCGGCTACCAGAAATAGGGCGAGGGAATGCGGTTTCAGAATTTGGGGCATTTTTAACGCAATCCCGTCCGTCCGACCGTCGGCTGGCTGCTTCAAGTTAGTCATCCCTGGAGATTGAAGAATGCCGAGCGTATCAGCAGATAGGCCGCATTCAAGTTTGGAAGACTGGCAGCACAATCGCGGTTGGATGGGCCACCTGAGCACCCCAATCCCGCCGATTTCTTCCCCGAGTTTGCCGGCCTGGCCGATCAGATCCTCGACACCGCCAGGCCCGACGACTATGACTGGGCTCTCACCAAGGTCGGGGTTATGCTCGCAGCCTCCGGGTTTGTCCCCGCACGCTGAGCCGCTGGTCATGTGCTACTCCGCCCAGATCGAAGCTGACTACGACAAGTTCGTCCGCGAGTGGGGCGCGATCATCAGCATCAAGCGCTTCACCGAGCTGTTCTGGGAGAAGCGCAAGGACGGCCAGTGGGTGAAGATCCCCAAGGCGATGCGCGAGGCGTTTCGAAAGCCGCGGGGCGAGGGCGAATTCGAGCTGGCCAAGATTGTGGCCGAGGGCGACCGGGAGCAGGCCGACGCCTACCAGGTAGAGATCGACGCTCAGTCTGCGCGCCTAGAAAAGGCCGAGGCTGTTCTGGCCGGCCCCAAACCCACCAAGACCGCATCCAACGATAAGCGCATCGCCAGCGACAAGATCGCCCGCGCGCAGCGCAACCTGGACGATCTATCCCGCAAGGAACCGAAGGACCGCGACTCGCGCATCTACCCGGGCATATGGGCTCCGGTGATGATCGAGAAAGACGGCCAACGGATCGTAGTGCCGATGCGTTACCAGTGCCGCCTGCCGGGCTGGAACGAGGCCATCGAGCGGAAGTACCCCGGGACCTACAACGCTCGCCGAGACAAGCTCGAGGAGTCCTGGGGCAAGCTGTTCGGCCACCGCCACGGCATCATGATCGTGAACCGGTTCTATGAGAACGTCTCCCGCCACAAGATGGAGGGCAGGGAGCCGGCGCCCGGCGAGAAGGAAGAGAACGTCGTCCTCGAATTCGACCCGCAGCCGCCGCAGGAAATGTTGGTGGCATGCCTCTGGAACATGTCGCCGCACGGCGACCACGGCACCGACCTGTTCTCCTTCGCCGCCATCACCGACGAGCCACCGCCCGAGGTAGCCGCAGCTGGCCACGACCGCTGCATCGTCCCTATCAAGCCTGAGCACGTCGATGCCTGGCTATCCCCCGATCCGGACAATCTGGAAGCGCTGTACGCGATCCTCGATGACCGGGCGCGGCCGTATTACGAGCATCGGTTGGCGGCGTGAAATCGGTTGGATTGATCCGTTGGACTGTACGGCGTAGGTTATGCGCGTCGGAGAGGTTCAAGGGCAAAAGTGGCGGATGGAATGGTCCATTTACCCCGTAAAAATGCACTGGTCCATCAAGGCTAAACAGGCAGTTATCGGACATGAACCCGTAAAATCCATGACCCTCTAGGCCGCATGGCATAAGCTTGCTGCTGGTGACTCACCCTCAACTGCTCAACTTCTCGCGAATGCATTTTCGCTGAGAAACGACCTTTATTTTTACGTGCATTTTTACGTGTACGATTTTTTTCAGCCAAAGAAAAAGGCCTTGCAGTGATGCAAGGCCTTGATTCTTGGCGGAGAGGGTGGGATTCGAGCCCACGGTACGCTTACACGTACGCCTGATTTCGAGTCAGGCTAACTTCTCCGGATAGTGCTGGTCGAGCAGATCGGCCAGGTGCCTGCCGCAATCGATCATGGTTGCGCCGATGATGGCCTGCAGCTTGCTTCTCGCCACAAGCTTCTCGTCTGAAAGCGCGCCGGCCTCGCGCATGCGCGCGATGATTTCTTGAAGTTGGGTAACGTTCTGCGAGAGCAAAAGGAATTTGGCTAGCTCTTCCGCGACCGGCGTTACGAATTGGCCTGCCTTTGCTGCTGCCGCCCGTGCGACAGGGAGCGCCTTGTCGTACGTCATTCCGAAGCGCATCGTGTCCGCCCTCGTCCCGGGCTCAGTGTCGGGAGCTTCATAGAAGGCCTTGTGTATTTGAACGACGACTTGCCCAGCGCGAAGCTCCGCAGCAAGTGATCGGGCGAGCACATAGGCCTCCTCGCGCTTCCTCTTTCCTTCGGCTCCGACCGTGAACCACCATGTGAGCGCACTGCCTGCGCCTACGCACAAAAGCGGCGACAGCGCGGTCCACGTCTGAGCGATCCAGCCAGGGCCATCGGAAATAACGCGAACCGCAAACAGCGCATCACCAGGTGCCATTTTCCCCTCCGAAAAATGCCGACCAAAAACTGACCAAACCACGAACAAAACAGACCAATACAGACCAACAAAAGAAAAAGCCATCTAGGCTAATCAATAACTTAGATGGCCGTATTGGTGGAGGTGGCGGGAGTCGAACCCGCGTCCGAAGGCGTTTGACGCCCGGTACTACATGCTTAGCTCGCCGTTAGATCTCGTCCCGCGACAGCACAGCGTGCAAAGCGCATCGAAGGACCAGCCTGCTTGATTTAACCCTTACCGACAGGCGGCAGCTTCGGGCGATCTCGTGATAATGACCCTACATCCACGAGCACGAGCACAAGTGGGTTCGGGGCTAGGCCTTAAGCGGCCAGAGCGTAGTTGTCGTCGTTGGCAACTATGAGTTTTGCCGCTGGATTAACGAGGAAAGCTGCCCCCTCGGCATGCACCAAACTATCTCACTACCCCCGTCGAAGCCATGACACCCCCGGGGAAACTGATACTGAAGCTGGTCAGTCAGTATATGTAGGTAACCGGGCTTTCATCAAGGTGGCATGCGGCCGCTATTGTTTGCCCGGACCACCACCGAAAGGAACGGCCATGGTGCGGATACGTCAGGCGGGGCTGCACGACGCAGGTGTGTTGACGGATTTGCGTTGCGCGTTTCTGGAAGAAGAGTTGAAGCAGCAGCTGCCAGAGGGGTTTGCCGACCAGCTGCGTGGCTGGATAGAGGACGCCGTACCAGAAGGCCGTCTGCTGGCCTGGCTGGCCGAGGTGGAGGGGCGCGTGGCCGGTTGCGTGATGGTGCATCCATACACGCACGTACCTTCCGCTTATTTCCGCCAGGGCGTGGGCTGGTATGTACTTAACATGTATGTGAAGCGGGTTCATCGCCGACAGGGCGCGGCCGCCGCGTTGTTGGCGGCCGTGGGGGCGGCGGCGAGGGAGCGGGAGGTGGATTCGCTCAACCTGCATTCCACGGCTGCCGGCCACAAGCTGTACGAGCGCTTCGGTTTTGGCACGTCGGTGGACGCCATGAACATGACGTTGCACCAAGACGTGATCGGCCTGTCGGAGGGTGAGCCCGGCTCGTGGCGACGAGTGGCGGGCTGAGCGAGCTCAAGCGTGCTTGTTGTGGGCGCGCATGGTGCGTTGCTTTTCACGCTGCCAGTCGCGTTCCTTCTCGGTGTCGCGCTTGTCGTGCGCCTGCTTGCCCTTCGCAAGGCCGATTTCCACCTTCACCTTGTTGGCCTTCCAGTAGAGGGCCATGGGGATGAGGGTGTAGCCCTTGCGTTCGACCGCACCAATGAGCGTGTCGATCTCCTCTCGGTGTAACAGCAGCTTGCGCGTGCGGCGATCGTTGGCCACCACGTGCGTGGAGGCGCTGATGAGCGGCGGGATCGAGGTGCCGATCAGGAAGATCTCGCCCTGGAGCACCACAGCGTAGCTGTCACCGAAATTGATGCGGCCGGCGCGCAACGACTTCACTTCCCAGCCTTGCAGCTCAAGGCCGGCTTCGAAGCGTTGGTCGATGTGGTACTCGTGGCGCGCGCGCTTGTTGAGCGCAATGGTGCCGCCTGTGCTTTTGTCTTTGTCCTTAGGCTTGGCCATGTCCGTTAAACTTCGGGCTCATTGCCCTTATGACGGTCCCATCCGTGGAGGGACCTAAGAAGATGACGCTCAAGAAGAGGCTGAAGTGATCGAGATCCGCCGCAGCGCCCTGGTGCGCTATTCGCCTGCCCAGATGTTCGATCTGGTCAATGACGTCGAAGCATACCCAAAGCGCTTCCCGTGGTGTGCCGGCGCGCAGGTGCTGGAACGGACAGAGGATGTGCTGGTGGCGAGGCTGGATCTCAAGTATGCCGGTTTCCGACAGAGCTTTACTACGCGCAATACCACCACGCCCCCCAGCCGCTTGCACATGAGCCTGGTTGACGGCCCGTTTCGCAGCTTGGACGGCGTATGGGATTTCATCGCACTGGGCGATGCCGGCAGCAAGGTGTCGTTCGCGCTGGATTTCGACTATGCCAGCAAGCTGGTTGGCTCCGCGCTCAAGCTGGGCTTCCAGGGACTGGCGAGCCGCATGGTGGAGGATTTCTGCAAGGAAGCGGAGCGCACCTATGGCTGAGCAGATCACCGTGGAGGTGGTTTATGCCGAGCCGTCGCGTCGCTGGTTGTGGCAGGTGATGCTGCCAGTGGGTAGCACCGTGGCGCAGGCGATTGAGGCTTCAGGTGTGGCCCGTGATGTTCCGGGGCTCGTGGTGGATCCGGCGCGGTTGGGCATTTTTTCCCACAAGGTCACACCGGACCACGTAGTAGGCGAGGGCGACCGGGTAGAGATCTACCGGCCGCTCACGCTCGATCCCAAGGAAGCTCGCCGGCGCCGCGCCCACGAGGGCTGACGCCGGCTGGACAGCCTTAGTGGCCGTCGTTGCCGCCACCGCCGTTATCGCCACCGCCGCCGTTGTCGCCACCCTTGTCCTTGTCGCCGCCGGAACCGGTGTTCTTGTCACCCTTGGTTTCGTCGACCGGGTAGCTGGCGTGGTACTTCTTGGTGTCGTTGACCAGCTTCTGTGCGTCTTCGGCGAAGAAGTCACCCTCGGTGCGCACCAACACATCGTTGTTGAAGGTGAGCTTGAGCGCGCGCACCTTGATCGCGCCACCACGGTGCTGCTGGGTGGAGACGTAGTCCCATTCGTTCTGGCTGAAGGGCGAATTCACCGACGGGGAGCCCATCAGTACCAGCACCTGACGCTTGGTCATGCCCGGCTGCAGCTGATCCACGGTTTTCTTGTCGAGCAGGTTGCCCTGCGACACGTCTGGGGTGTAGATGAGACGGCAGCTGGCCAGCGACAGTGCCAGCAAAGCAAAACCCAGCGTGCGAATCAGCTTGTGCATGCGTGTTGCGTCCGGATCGTAAAGGTGTCGGATGATACACTAACGGCCTTGTGGCGCCGCGTGCGTGGAGTTTGTTTATGGAACAGGAAACCAAAGAACTGCGCAAAGCCGGGCTGAAGGTCACCCACCCCCGCATGCGCATCCTGCAAATCTTCGAGGACGAGGAGGCTCACCACCTCACCGCCGAAGACATCTACAAGCGCCTGCTGTCTCACCAGGAAGACATTGGGTTGGCCACTGTCTACCGGGTGCTGACCCAGTTCGAGGCCGCCGGCATCGTGGTCAAGCACAACTTCGAGGGCGGCCAGGCCGTCTACGAGCTGGACCGTGGCAAGCACCATGACCACATGATCGATGTGGACAGCGGAAAGGTCATTGAGTTCGTCAGCGAGGAGATCGAGCGTCTCCAGCATGAAATCGCGGCGCGCCACGGCTACGTCATCGAGGACCACAGCCTAGTGCTGTACGTCCGTCCCAAGAAAGCTCACAAGTAAGCCAGGTTCTGGCGGTATCCGAAGGGCCGGTGGCGGAAGCGTTGCCGGCCTTTTTCGTGGGCCGGGCCTATGGCGGGCTGAAAAACCTTCGCGCATAAAAAAAGCCGCGGGAGGACTCCTGTCCGCCCTGCGGCTTGATCCGTTACCGGATGGCTCCTAGGAAGGCGAGTTGCTCGCGCAGCCTGGTCGTGCCACCGATTCCGGCGGAGCGGCATCCTGCCGCTCTTCATGCCCACCGTCCCCACGGTTGGCATGGCTCACCATCTTGCGATGGTGGCTCCCCCACATCGATGAATCCAGCGTAACGAAGCCTTCACACCTCTGCTATCGGAAAATTTCCTATGTAACGATCCTAAGTGCGCGCTACGTCACTAGTTTGCGTGCTGCTTCGCAACAATATCCGTAGATGAACGCCTTGGGCTTCTGGGCGGACCCTGAACAGGCCCCCCAGGGAAGTCACTCTGTCCCGCATGCCCTGCATGCCCCGGCCACCGCGCGGCATGCGCGCCGGTAGGCCGATGCCGTTGTCGCGAATATCCAATAGGGCCAGGGCCACGCCTTGGCGTTCGCCAATGCGCAGGCGTAGCTGGAAGGCATCGGCGTGGGCATGCTTCACGGCATTGGTGGCGCTCTCCTGAACCAGGCGGTAGACGACTGTGCGGGTGTCGTCGTCGAGCAGGCGGGGGTCGCCGTGCAGGTCGGTGCGATAAGCCACGCCGGCAGCTGTGAGCAGGTCGCGGATCGGGCCTTCGTCCAAGGCGCGCAGCAGGCCGAACTCGTCGAGGACGGCGGGACGCAAGTCGTCCAGCAGACGGTGCAGTGCCCGGCGCATATGGCCAAGGATGGTGTTGATGGATACGCCGATATCGTCCATGCCGGCCTGGGCCAATCGCGACTGGGCCAGCTTCAGGTGCGTCTGGATGGCCGTCAGGTTCTGGCCCAGTTCGTCGTGCAGCTCGGCGGCCATGTGGCGACGCTGGTTCTCCTCGGTCTGCAGGTTGCCGCGTGCGGCGTCACGCAGCTGGCGGGCCAAGTGGTCCAGTCGGCGGTTGACCGCCGCGAGGTAGACGTTTTGCTCCGCTACGCGCTCGCTACTGCGGCGCAGGGCGTCGGTGGCCGAGCCGAGCATCAATGCGCCGGTGCCGGCCACGGCGAGGAACAGCTCGCCGGCAGCGCCTGGGATGCCGTGGCCAGAAAGATGATCCACCAGTGTCATGCCCAGGCTGGAGATCAGCATGGAGAGGCTGGCGCCACGCCACCCGTGGCGGAAGGCGAAGAACAGCACGGGCGCGAGCGACAACACGCGGGCGAACTGCGGCTGCGGCGCCTCATGGGACGACAGCACTAGCAGAATCGCCAGCGACGGCAGCAGCACCAGCAGGCCGTCCATCAACAGGCGGCCCAGTCCGCGCTTGTCCAGTCGGGCCCGTAGCAACATCACCAGCAGCGGCACGATGAGCAGCACGCCCACGTAGTTGCCCAGCAGGTCCTGGCCCAGGGCCTGCATCATCAGGTCGGCGCTGGGGCTGACGTGGATGAGCGCAAGCATCACGGCATCGGTGGCGGTGGTGGCCGCGACAGTGAAGGCGGCCGACAGCAGCAGGCGGGCCACGTCCTCGGGATCGCGCAGGCTGGCGTGCAGGTTGGCGCGGCGCATCAGCCACAGGCAGATGGCTACCACGGCGGGTTCGGGCAGGGCGGCCAGCAGGAAGCCGCGCCACCCCAACGGCAGCGGATGGACCCAGCTAATCAGCCCGCTAGCCGCCAGCTCGGCGCCGAGCAGCCACGGCCACATACGCATGGGTGCCAGCAGCAACGCGCCGAAGCGCAGGCCGTAGGGGAGCATCCAATACGGCTGCTCGGTCGGCCACAGCAGCAGCCAAAGCAGGAAATAGCCAATACCAAGGAGCAGGTCGGAACCCGGCAATGCAGGAGATTTCGGTCGCATGCGGCCGATGGTACATGGCGCCGGTCGACCATCCGGAAGGCCTTTTTTCCTGCCCGCTTGGCCAAGGCGCGGAGGAGAGATCGTCAACCGGCGCTCAGGCTGCTATACATGGGGCATGTACAGCATTGTCCTGGTCGACGACCACGCCATTGTACGAGAGGGGTTCAAACGGCTAATCGAGATGGAGCCGGATCTGGAGGTCGTTGCGGAGTGCCGCAGCGCCGACGATGCGGTGGAAGCGGTTGGCACTCGTCGTCCCGATCTCGTCGCACTTGATCTCTCGCTACCTGACGGGAGCGGGCTGCCGTTGATTGAGCATCTGCGCAGCGTGGCGGCGGACACGCGCATCGTCGTGCTGAGCATGCACGACGGGGAGCCGTACGTATCCGAAGCCTTGCGTCGTGGCGCCAGTGGCTACGTCACCAAAGGCGTAGCGCCTGAAGAGCTGGTGGCCGGCCTGCGCGCGGTGATGCAGGGCGAGTGTTTCCTTAGTTCGGATCTGCGCAAGCGCAGGGCCGAGCGGCCCAGTGAATCGCGGGACCCCATCCATCGGCTCACGGCGCGCGAGCGCGAAGTGTTTTTGCTGCTGGCAGCAGGCAGGGCGCCTAAGCAGGTGGCCGGCGAGCTTGGCATCGGCCAGAAGACTGTCTACATCCACCGCGCCAGCCTGATGGGCAAGCTGGGGGCGGGTTCGGAGCTTGATCTCTATCGCATGGCGGCCGAGCGCGGGTTGTTGCCGCGCAAGAACTAGTGATCGGGACTTGCCTTCGGCGAGTTGTCTGATGGCGCGGCGCTTTTCTGCTCGTCATTCCGGCGTAGGCCGGAATCCAGTGACCTCAATACTGGGTTTTGGCGGCTCCTTGGATTGGAGCGTGTCGCGAAAACTCAGCACACCTGCTACTGGATTCCGGCCTACGCCGGAATGACGGTCGTCTGAGGCGTCGCCAAGCTCGTGTTGCCGGCGCTCTTTAGATCAAACCTGCGCCCGCTCCAGCATCTGCTTGGCGTGTGCTCGCGTTTCGCGCGTGATTTCCACGCCACCCAGCATGCGGGCCAACTCATCGCGCCGGCCGTTGGCGTCGAGCTTCTCGATGCGTGTGCGGGTGGATTCGCCATCGCTCGCCTTGCTCACGCGCAGATGCGCGTGGCCTTGCGCGGCCACCTGCGGCAAGTGGGTGACGCACAACACCTGGCGTTGCGCGCCAAGTGAGCGCAGTTTCTGGCCGACCACTTCGGCCACGGCGCCACCGATACCGGTATCTACTTCGTCGAACACCATGGTCCCAACGGTGTCCTTGCCGAGCGTGGCCACTTCGATAGCCAGGCTGATGCGGGCCAGTTCGCCACCCGAGGCGACCTTGCGTAGCGCGCGCGGTGGCTGGCCGGGGTTGGCGCTGACCAGCAGTTCGCAACGCTCGCGCCCCTGCGGATCGGGCTCGTTGTCGCTGGTGGTTTCCAGCTCCACCACAAGGCGGCCACCGCTCATGCCTAGCTCACCCATCAGGGCACTGACTTCACCACCCAGGCGATCAGCTGCCTGCTGCCGCGACGTGCTGAGTGTGGCGGCCTGTTCGTCGTACTGCTGTTGCAGACGCGAGCGTTGGCCGGCGAGTTTTTCCAGGGCATCGCCGGCGCCCTCCAGTTCGTCCAACTCCCCGCGCAAGGCGATGGCCTTGTCGTGAAGTTCGGGGACCGGCACCCGATGGCGGCGCGAAAGTTCGTGCAGCCGGGTGAGGTGGGTATCGACCTCGTTGTAGCGCTCCGGGTCCAGATCTACGTCGAGTGCGTAGCGGCCAAGTCCGTCGGCGGCTTCGCTCAGCTGGATGGACGCGTTGTCCAACAGCTCCAGCATGGGAGCAAGGCGGTCGTCCAGCGCGGCGAGCTTGCTCATTTCCAGTTGGGCGCGTCCCAACGCGCGGCGCAGTGCGAACTCGCTTTCGCCGTCGAGCAGTTCCACTACGCCGCCAGCACCTTCAGCCAGCCTGCCGGCGTTGGCCAGTCGCTTGTGGCTGGCTTCCAGTTCGGTGAGTTCGCTGGCGGGCAGGGCCCACTTATCGAGTTCGCCCAGTTCGTGGCTCAGCAGCTCGATGCGTTGCTCGCGATCGTCGCCGCCGCTCAGTTTGCGGATGCGGTTGCCCAGCTCGCGCCATTGCAGGGCCAGTTCACGTACCTGGGCAACCTGTGCCTCGTTGCCGGCGTAGGCATCGAGCAGTCCCATTTGGTGTGTGCGGGAAAGCAGGGCCTGGTGTTCGTGCTGGCCGTGGATTTCCACCAGCAGCGTGGCCAGTTCGCCCAACTGGCTGGCGTTGGCCGGTCGGCCGTTGATCCAGGCGCGCGAGCTGCCCTCGGCACGGATGACGCGGCGTAGCTGACAGGCGTCTTCCTCGTCCAGCTCCTCGCGGCGAAGCCATTCGCGGGCTTCGGGGAGGTGGGTGAGGTCGAACTCGGCGATGAGCTCGGCGCGGTCGCTGCCGGCGCGCACCATGCCGCTGTCCGCGCGAGCGCCCGCCAGCAGCATGAGGGCGTCCACCAGCAGGGATTTACCCGCGCCGGTCTCGCCGCTGACGACAGTGAGGCCTGGGCCGAAGGCGATCTCGGCTTCTTCGACGACGGCGAAATGACGAACGTAGAGCGAGGTGAGCATGGGCGGCGAGGTGGTGAAGTCGGGGGATTGTAAGGGGGAGGGGATGGGGGGCGGCTAGTGGGGTGCAGGCCCGGGAGACGACATGCCGTCGTCTGGCCCGTTCCGATACGCCTGCCGCCCAACCCTGTCCCCATTTCTTGCAAACTTTGCCGCTAGACCTTATTTCTTGTCTGTCTCACGGATTGCTACAGCATGCCTGCCGCCCAACTCGATGCCCGCGCACGACGCCTGTTGCGCACATTGATTGCCCAATACCTTGCCGACGGCGAGCCGGTGGGGTCGCGCACGCTATCGCGGTCGTCCGGCTTGGATGTGAGCCCGGCCACCATCCGTAACATCATGTCGGACCTGGAAGAGGCCGGGTTGGTGGCGTCGCCGCACACGTCTGCCGGCCGTGTACCGACGCCTCGCGGCCTGCGCTTGTTCGTCGACAGCCTGATCGAGCTGCAGCCCCTGCCGCAGGACGAGATGGCGCGTCTACGCCGCGAGCTGCCGCCGGGCCTCACCACCACTCGCGACCTGCTCGGCAACGTATCGACCCTGTTGTCGGCGATGACGCAGTTCGCTGGCGTGGTCACGGTGCCGCGGCAGGCCGATTTTCCGCTGCGCCATATCGATTTCGTGGCATTGCCCGATGCCCGCGTGCTGGTGATCCTGGTGTTCTCGGACAATCAGGTGCAGAACCGCATCGTCCAGTTGGCCAAACCACTGGACGGCAGCGAGCTGGAGCAGGCGGCCAACTATCTCAATGCCCAGTTTGCCGGCCTGCGTTTGGACGACATTCGTGCCCATCTGCTGCGCGAACTGCGTGAGGCCAGTGGCGAACTCAATCGGTTGATGTCCAGCGCGGTGGAGCTGGCGGCGGCCTCGTTCGCCCCGCAAGGCGATAGCGATGACGTACTGGTCAGCGGCCAGACCAATCTGATGGGATACTCGGAACTGGCCAACCTGGAGCGCCTGCGCGAGCTGTTCGAGGCGTTCCAGAAGAAAAGCGAGCTGCTGCAGCTCATGGAAGTGTGCGCCAAGGCCCCTGGCGTGCGCCTGTTCATCGGTGAAGAATCAGGGTTTGCGGCGCTGGACGGTTGTAGCGTGGTCACGGCCAGCTACGGCACCCAGGGGCGCGTGCTGGGCGCGATCGGAGTGATTGGCCCTACCCGCATGGCCTACGAACGGGTGATTCCCGTGGTGCAGGCGACGGCCGGTTTGCTCAGTGACGCCTTGAATCGCGTCGCGACGACCTTATAACGCGCTCGGGAGGCGGGGTTTTACCCGCAAGTGATTGACGGTTGGTGCGTCACGGCACCGGCCACGGATAAGGCTTGGAGTGATTCATGCAAAGCAACGATCCAACGGCGTCCACCGGGACGCAGGGCCCAGGCGGGCAGGGTGACGCGACTGGCGTCGAGCTGGAAGCGCTGAAGGCGCGTATCGCCGAACTGGAAGTGACCAACGTCGAATTGCGCGACACCGTGCTGCGCGAGAAGGCGGAGATCGAGAACCAGCGCCGTCGCCTGCATCGTGACGTCGAGCAAGCTCGCCGTTTTGCCAACGAAAAGCTGCTGAACGAGCTGCTGCCGATTTACGACGGCCTCGAGCGCGGCCTGGAAGTGGAGGGCGGCGACGTGGCCAGCGTCCGCGAGGGCATCGCACTGACGCTGAAGTCGTTGCTGAAGATCGCCGAGAACAATGGCCTGGTGCAGGTCGATCCGGTGGGTCAGCCGCTGGATCCTGAAAAGCATCACGCCGTGAGCATGGTGGAGGCCCCGGGTGCGGCCCCCAACACGGTCGTCAACGTGCTCCAGAAGGGCTACGTGCTGAACGACCGGCTTCTGCGCCCCGCGTTGGTGGCGGTCGCCAAGGAGTGACGCCCCGGCCCGTGGTCGAGGACGCCTGAACGGCGTCCCCTACGGGCTTAGGCGGAAAGGCATACGGGGTCTTGTCGGCATTGAGATGAAACGTGCCGAGCCCCATCTGGAAACCAGTCGCGGCCGAGGGGTCGCTTAAAGAATTCGGGAGTAGACAACATGGGTAAAATCATCGGTATCGACCTGGGCACGACCAACTCGTGCGTTGCCGTGATGGACGGCACCACCGCCAAGGTCATTGAAAACTCGGAAGGCGATCGCACCACGCCGTCCATCGTTGCCTTCACCAAGGACAACGAAGTCATGGTGGGCGCGCCGGCTAAGCGCCAGAGCGTGACCAATCCGAAGAACACGTTCTACGCGGTGAAGCGCCTCATCGGTCGCAAGTTCACCGACGCAGAAGTGCAGAAAGACCTGCATATCGTTCCCTACGGCATCGTTGCTCACGAGAACGGTGACGCGTGGGTCGAAACGGCCGACGGCAAGAAGATGGCTCCGCAGGAGATCTCGGCCAAGGTCCTCATGAAGATGAAGAAGACCGCCGAGGATTACCTCGGTGAAGCGGTGACCGAGGCGGTCATCACGGTGCCGGCCTACTTCAACGACAGCCAGCGCCAGGCCACCAAGGACGCGGGCCGCATCGCCGGTCTGGACGTCAAGCGCATCATCAACGAGCCGACCGCGGCTGCCCTGGCCTACGGCCTGGACAAGAAGGGCGGTGACCGCAAGATCGCCGTGTACGACCTCGGCGGCGGCACGTTCGACGTGTCCATCATCGAGATCGCTGAAGTCGACGGCGAGAAACAGTTCGAAGTGCTCGCTACCAATGGCGACACCTTCCTGGGTGGCGAAGACTTCGACATGCGCGTCATCGACTATCTCGTCGAAGAATTCAAGAAAGACCAGGGCATGGATCTGCGCAAGGATCCGCTCGCCCTGCAGCGTCTGAAGGACGCCGCCGAGCGCGCGAAGATCGAGCTGTCGACCAGCCATCAGACCGAAGTGAACCTGCCGTACATCACGGCTGATGCCTCCGGTCCCAAGCATCTCAATATCAAGCTCACCCGCGCCAAGCTCGAAGCGCTGGTGGAAGACCTGATCAAGCGCACCATCGAGCCGTGCCGCACCGCGTTGAATGACGCTGGTCTGCGCGTGTCCGACATCCAGGACGTGATCCTCGTCGGCGGCCAGACCCGCATGCCCAAGGTGCAGGAGTCGGTGAAGGACTTCTTCGGCAAGGAGCCGCGCAAGGACGTCAACCCGGACGAGGCCGTCGCTGTCGGCGCCGCGATCCAAGGCGGCGTGCTGGGCGGTACCGTGAAGGACGTGCTGCTGCTGGACGTCACCCCGCTGTCGCTCGGTATCGAGACGATGGGCGGCGTGATGACCAAGCTCATCGAGAAGAACACCACCGTGCCGACCAAGGCCTCGCAGGTGTTCTCCACCGCCGACGACAACCAGAGCGCGGTGACCGTGCACGTGCTGCAGGGTGAGCGTGAGCGCGCCAGCGCCAACAAGTCGCTGGGCAAGTTTGACTTGCAGGGCATCGACCCGGCGCCGCGCGGCATGCCGCAGATCGAAGTGACCTTCGACATCGACGCCAACGGTATCCTGCACGTGTCGGCCAAGGACAAGAAGAGCGGCAAGGAACAGAAGATCGAGATCAAGGCCGGCTCGGGCCTGTCCGAGGAAGAGATCAACCGGATGGTGGCCGACGCCGAGGCCAACAAGGAAGAAGACAAGAAGTTCCACGAGCTTGTCAGCACCCGCAACAAGGCCGACCAGTTGGTGCACGCCACCCGCAGCGCGCTCAAGGAGCACGGCGGCAAGGTTCCGGCTGACCAGCTGAGCACCATCGAAGGCGCGTTGTCGGATCTGGAGAAGGTCAAGGACGGCGACGACAAGGGTGCTATCGAGTCGAAGATCGAGAAGCTCGAGCAGGTGGCCCAGGCGCTATATGCAGCGGCCCAGGGCGGCGGCGCGCAGCCGGATGCAGCCGCGCAGGCGGGTGGCGGCCATCAGGGTTCTTCGGCTCAGGACGATGTGGTCGATGCCGAGTTCACTGAAGTCAAGGACGACAAGAAGTAATATTGGCTGGTCGGCACTGCCGATCTGACGCAGCCCGCGTCCGGACTCAAGTCTGGTCGCGGGCTGTTTGTTGAGGAGACATGGATCGCTCGATTCATGTGGAAGTGAGCGATCCATGCCGGATGCAACGATGAGCAAGCGCGATTACTACGAAATCCTTGGGGTGGAACGCACCGTCACCGAGGTCGAACTGAAGAAGTCGTTCCGTCGACTGGCGATGAAGTACCACCCGGATCGTTGTCCGGACGATCCGCATGCGCAGGAGAAGTTCAAGGAGGCCAAGGAGGCCTACGAAGTGCTGTCCGACGCGCAGAAGCGCGCCATGTACGACCAGCACGG
Source organism: Dyella sp. AD56 (assembly GCF_002878475.1). Lineage (NCBI taxonomy): Bacteria > Pseudomonadati > Pseudomonadota > Gammaproteobacteria > Lysobacterales > Rhodanobacteraceae > Dyella > Dyella sp. AD56. The sequence goes on along the minus strand of NZ_NRDP01000024.1, from coordinate 68,868 downwards.
CCACGCCGCCTTCGAGCACGGCATGGGCGGCGGTCGCGGTGGTTTCGGCGACATGGGCGACATCTTCGGGGACATCTTCGGCGATATTTTCGGCATGGGCGGTGGTGGCGGTCGCGGACGTTCGCGTCGCGGCTCCGACCTGCGCTACATCATGGAGCTCGATCTGGAAGAGGCCGTGTTCGGCGTCGAGCGGAAGATCGAGATTCCCACTCAGGTCAACTGCCACCACTGCAACGGCAGCGGTTCGGCCGATGGCAAGACGGTGACGTGCAAGACCTGCGCTGGCCACGGCCGCGTGCGCATGCAGAACGGCATCTTTTCGATCCAGCAGGCCTGCCCGCATTGTGGCGGCAGCGGCCAGGCAATCGAAAAACCATGCAAACAATGCGATGGCGAGGGTCGTCTGGAAGAGACCCGCGCGTTGTCGGTGAACATCCCCGCTGGCGTGGACAACGGCGACCGCATCCGTCTCACCGGGCAGGGCGAGGCCGGCCCGGCCGGCGGCGAAGCTGGTGATCTCTATGTGGAAGTGCGTGTGCGCGGACACGCCATCTTCCAGCGCGAGGGCAATGATCTGCATTGCGAGCTGCCGATCCGCTTCGCACAGGCAGCGCTGGGCGCCGAGCTGTTGGTGCCGACACTGGAAGGCGAAGTGCCGATCAATATTCCACCCGAGACCCAGACCGGGCAGATGTTCCGCCTGCGCGGGCGCGGCGTGAAATCGGTGCGCAGCAGCCGCGCGGGCGATCTCATCTGCCGCGTCGTGGTGGAAACGCCAGTGCGCTTGACCAAGCAGCAGCGCGACTTGCTGGAACAGCTTGAGTCTACTTTTGCGCATGACGATGCCGACAAGCACACGCCACGCGCCAAGAGCTGGGTCGATGGCGTCAAGCAATTCTGGTCGCGCGTGACTTCGTAAAACACGCTCGGTACAGATACATGCAGAGCCCCGGTTCCCGCCGGGGCTTTTCTTTTGGCCGTCCGTTCGCGGGACGTCGTACACGGCGACGCCCGTAGGCAGTAGGATCGGTTCTCACGTGCCAGCCCGTTCCAAGGAATTTGCGTATGACCAAGCCCGTTCGCCTTGCTATGAATGGTGCCACCGGCCGCATGGGACAGGCTTTGCTCGCGCTGGTAAAAGACGACGCCCGCTTCACCCTCGTCGCCGCTCTCGCTTCGCCGACGTCCTCAAAGCTGGGGCAGCCCATCGATGCCTGCGTTGGTGCATTGGCCTATACGCACGAATGGCCGTCCGCCGGTTCGCTGGACGTGATCGTGGATTTCAGCGGCCCGGCGGGCCTTGCTGAAGCACTCACCTACTGCGAATCGAACGGCACGGCCTTGGTGACCGGCACGACGGGGCTCGATGCCAGCTTCGCGCAGCGACTGAGCGCATCGGCCTCGCGGATCGCGTTGCTGCGCGCCGCCAACTTCAGCCTTGGCGTGGCTGTGCTGACGCGTCTGCTCCGCCAGGCCGCGGCGTCGCTGCCGGATTGGGATCTGGACATCATCGAGGCGCACCACAACCGCAAAGAAGATGCCCCGTCGGGCACGGCGTTGGCGCTAGGCGAAGCCGCCGCCTCGGCCCGAGGCACCTCGTTGCGCGAAAGCGCGGTGTACGCGCGCGAAGGACGCGTTGGTCCACGCCAGCTTGGCACCATCGGTTTCGCCGTGGTGCGCGGAGGTGATGTGGTCGGCGAGCACGAAGCATGGTTGATAGGGCAGGGCGAACGGATCGAGCTTAGCCATCGCGCCACAGATCGCTCGATTTTTGCCCGTGGTGCGCTGGAGGCAGCGCACTGGCTGAGTGGCCGTGGAGCCGGCGATTACGATCTGGATGCCATGCTTGCCGATCGCTTGCCGCGCTGATCAGACCCCGGCGACTTGCCCCGGGCGTGCCTCAGCCCCTAAAATCGCCCCGATTGTCATTGGGGAGTAGCCATCCTCACCCCCTCGCGACCGATCATCGGTTGCGACTTCAGAGGAATCCGCGTCAACAGACTTGAAGCTTCGGCTTCATGGCGTGGATGGTGGCGGTGCCGTCAGGCACCCGCAGCCCGGCGAGACCTTTGGCCACGACGCGCTCACCCTGCCGGGCGAGCTCGCGTCGCTGAGCCAATGGTTTTCCGCTCGCCCGGCCTTGGAAAAAGCATGCTTATTGCATTGTTGTTCCTGTTTTCAGCCGGTGCGATCTATCTCGCGTGCGAGTATTTCGTCAACGGCGTGGAGTGGTTCGGCCAGAAGCTCAATCTGGGCGCCACTGCCACGGGCACCATCCTGGCCGCTTTTGGTACCGCGCTCCCCGAGAGCGCGGTGACGTTCGTGGCGGTCATTCTCGGCAAGACCCCGGAGCAGAAGGACATCGGCGTCGGGGCGGCGCTGGGTGGTCCGCTGGTTCTCGCCACCATCGCCTATGCCGTTGTCGGCGTGGCGCTATGGGCCAATCGTCGTCGCTTGCAACGCGTCGACCATGCTGTGCGCGTCGGGCATGGCCGGCTGGCGCGCGACCAATCGTGGTTCTTGGCGATTTTCGTGGTGAAGTGCGGACTTGGCCTGGTTGCCTTCGCCTTCAAGCCATGGCTGGGTGTGGTGTTCCTGCTGGCCTATGGCCTCTACGTGTGGCGTGAGCTGAAGACGTCCGACACGGCGCCCGAGGAAGAAGAGCTTGAGCCACTGAAGTTCCAGCCGAAAGCTGTCGACCCGTCGCTGTGGTGGGTTGTCTTGCAGACGACGCTGGCGCTGGTAGTGATCGCCTTCGCCTCGCATACCTTCGTCAAGCAGATCGAGGCCATCGGCGTGGCGTTGCAGTTGTCGCCGCATCTCGTCGCCCTGGTGCTCAGCCCTGTCGCTACGGAGCTGCCCGAGACCATGAATGCGTTGATCTGGGTGCGGCAGGGTAAGGAGCGTCTGGCCCTGGCGAACATCTCCGGTGCCATGATGATTCAGGCGACCATTCCCAGTTCGTTGGCCCTGTTCGCCACACCGTGGCTGTTCGATGCGCCTCTGATGGTGGCTGGCGTGCTGACGGGTATTGCTGTGATCTATCTGTGGTGGCTGTTCCGGCGTGGGCGCGTGGATGCGCGTTGGCTGGTGCCAGTGGGGGCACTGTATGGGGTGTTTGCGGCTTATGTAGCTTGGCATTTCTACGCCAGCTGATCGTTATCGCCCATACGTTTTGTATTGACGAAGGCGCCAGACCAAGGGATACGCCACGACGATCAGCAATGGCGAGGAAAGACCATTCCATGCCGTTAGTCGGATCGTGTGACGTAACTGGCTGGTGCCTTCGCCCGGGTTCCAGGTGAAGACGAACGTTAGTGATGCCGCCAGGATGGCCGTGACAACCAAAGACACCATCAGCCAGCTTATGGGTACGCCAGTCCGGAGGCCGCGCAAGAGCTGCTGGCGCGCTGGCCATACCGCCATAGCCAAGATCAGCAAGCCCGCAAGGCTACTGCCGTATTGCAGGAGATTGGCGTTGGAGATGGCGGAGTGATTCATCCAGAACAACGGTTGTCCCAACATGGGTAAGTACAGGCCAAGACCGTAGTTGGCATGGGTGCATGCATCCCACGCCAAGTGAGTGAGCGCCCCAATAGTCAGGGCGAGCATCACGCGCCATGGCGCGGGTAAGGGCGGTGTCTCGCCGTCGACAAGGGCAGTGGATGTCCACAGCGGCCGCCACCATCGCCACAGCAACCAGCCCATCGGCAAGCAAAACAGCGGCAGGCTGATCAGGTGGTGGCTGGGCAGTGGCCAATGTTCACGCAACACCGGCAGGAAGTAGTGCAGGTCGGGCATCATGCTGCCTATCGCCAGCGCCGCGAACTCGTCGATGCTGCAGTGACGCCGCAACGGCAATACGGCGGCGACGTGGCTTACGGTGAATGGCATGGCGGATCACGGCGGTTGATGCCGAGCCACTCTATGCGCGAGATGGGTGATGGCTGTGGTCAAAAAGTGACGGCGAGGTGGCCGCACGCTCAGTGACCTACTGCCGTAGCTGCGGCAGGCACGCTTCGCAATCTACGTTGAAGCCGAGACCTCGCTAAGGCTGCGGCGCCCTCAGGATTGGCCCAGTCTCGCCAGTTCCGACCGTGCCGCCTTCAGCCACGACTGTTCTTTGCGGCGATAGTAGACAGGCATCAGCTTGGCGCGGTTGAGCAGGGATTCCAGTACGGCGCGTGCCTCCGCGTCGCGTTGCCGGCGGGCAAGCAAGGTGGCGTAGCGATAGCGGCCCTCCTCGCCGGGGTAGCTGTCGGCCAGTACGCGGTACTCATCCAGTGCTGCCTCGAACTCCCCGAGCTCTTCCAGACTGCGTGCGTAGAGCAGGTGGCCCTCACTCGACTTGTAGCCCGGGTTGGCCTTGATCAACGCATCCAGCGTGGATCGTGTGGCGGCAAAATCACCAAGGCCCGCCTGAGCGTGTGCCAAACCGAGCATGAAGCCTGGCTCGCTTGCATACATACCCGTGAGCAGGCCCTGATACAGCTCGCGCGCGTTTTCATAGTCGCCGAGCTTGAGGCTTTCATCGGCAAGCCGGCGGCGATTGTCCACCGTGTTGCTCAGTTGAAGCTGGTTCTGCAGTTCGCGCTTGCGTCGCTGGGGATCGAGGGCCTGCAGTGCCTTGCTGGCCGCCTTGCGCCCGCGAGGGTCGTGGCGGAGGTCCGGAATGATGGCCACCAGCAGATACACCGCCACCGCGAGATAGGAGCCGATCAGGATCAGCCAGATCCAGTACAGCGGGCGGCCGCTGCGCACGACATGGACGGCGCAAGCGATCTGCAGGGCAATGGAGAGTAAGAAAACGATAGGCATACCTAATCCTTGGATGCAATGTCAGCCTGGCCGCCCGGCTTGGCCGGGCGGCGCGTGCTCAATCCTTGTGCGCGGCGTTACGGTCGCGGTCGGCGCCCAGCTTGCGGTCGAGCGAACCGAACAGCTTCTTAAAGGCGCGGGAAAACTTGCCGCGCTTGGTCTTGCGGCGCTTCTCTTCCTCACTGGTGAGCCAGGCGACCTGGATCACGCGGCGCTCACCCTCGTAAGGCAGGTGGCCGTGGAAGGAGTTCTCGCAGCGTTTGAAGACCGCGAATTCACCGTACAGCGGCTTCAGTTCGGGGGCGATCATGCTGTCGATACTGTCGATGCTGCCCAGAAAACGCAGGCAGCCGTCACTGGTATCCGGCCACAGGTTGTTGAGATAGAGCAGGGCTGTGGCCACCTTGGACTTGCTGTCTGTATGGATGGTGCCGTGGCGCTTATTGAGCGAACGGCACAGGGTGATCAGGGTGGGGTATTGGCCCAGGTTGGCAATGCCCAGGTGCTGGCCGATGGCACTGGCGAACTCGGCCGAGCTGAGGCGTTCCACCAGGGTATTGACCGATGGGCCGCAGTCGCTGGCGTCGTAGGGGAAAAAGCCGGCGCTGGCATAGCGGGGGAAGTCTCGCTCCAGATCCCCCCGCGCCTCGTCGGGCAGCTGCCCGTGGGCAATCAGGAAGGGGAATGGCTCCATCCGTACGTCCGTGTCCGGTCGGTCGAGGCGAGCAGGATCGAGCAACACGGCTGAGTTCATGGACGTCCGGTCTTTGGCTTGGCGGCGCTAGTGTAACGCTCAGGGTAGGGCCTCGGTTGGCCCCATTCCTCGTGCGATGTTCAGCTGTTTCGGGTGGACACAAGGGGGCCTTGCACCTATCATTGCGACCCGCCCTGAAAGATTCCTCGACTAAGGTCCACAAGCCTGCTTCGCTGCGGCTTGCGGACCTTGCTGCACCTAAAAGGCGGTCCTCCCATGCCTATCCCTGCTCTGCTTGCCCTCGAAGACGGCAGCGTGTTCCACGGCTACGCCGTTGGCGCGACTGGCGAAACTGTCGGCGAGGTGGTTTTCAACACCGCCATGACTGGCTACCAGGAGATCCTCACCGATCCCTCCTACGCCAAACAGATCGTTACCCTGACTTATCCGCACATCGGCAACACCGGCGTGAACGTGGAGGACGAGGAGTCCGACACGGTCCATGCTGCTGGCCTGATCGTGCGCGATGTGCCCCGCCGACATAGCAACTGGCGCAGCACGGAAAGCCTGCCCGATTACCTCAAGCGCCACGGCATCGTTGCCATCGCCGGCATCGATACGCGTCGTCTGACCCGCATCCTGCGCGATAAGGGCGCTTTGAACGGCTGCATCGTTGCGGCTGAGCAGATCGATGTGGAGGCCGCCCTGGCGAAGGCGCGCGCCTTCCCGGGCCTCAACGGTATGGATCTGGCCAAGGAAGTGAGCGTCGGTGAGTCGTACCCGTGGAATGAGGGTGTCTACGATCTCGACCGTACCGCCTTCAATCAGCCGTCCAAGCGATTCAAGGTCGTGGCCTACGATTTCGGCGTGAAGTACAACATTCTGCGTCTACTGGCAGAGCAGGGCTGCGACATCACTGTCGTGCCCGCGCAGACGTCGGCCGCCGACGTGCTGGCGATGAAGCCCGATGGCGTGTTCCTCTCCAATGGCCCCGGCGATCCGGCTGCCTGCGACTACGCCGTGGCCGCCACGCGCGAGTTCCTCGACGCGAAGATTCCGTTGTTCGGTATATGCCTGGGCCACCAGATCATGGGTCTGGCTGTGGGTGCCAAGACGCTGAAGATGAAGTTCGGCCATCACGGTGCCAACCACCCGGTGAAAGATCTGGATGATGGTCGTGTGCTGATCACTTCGCAGAACCACGGTTTCGCGGTCGACCCGGCCACGCTGCCGGCGAACGTGCGTGTCACCCACTCCTCGCTGTTTGATGGTTCGTTGCAGGGCTTCGCGCTCACCGACCGTCCGGCGTTCTGCTTCCAGGGCCATCCGGAAGCCAGCCCCGGTCCGCACGACATCGGCTACCTGTTTGATCGTTTTGCCGCCCTGATGCAGGAGGCCCGCACGCATGGCTAAGCGCACTGATATCAAGAGCATCCTCATCATCGGCGCCGGCCCGATCGTCATCGGTCAGGCTTGCGAGTTCGACTACTCCGGCGCACAGGCCTGCAAGGCGCTGAAGGAAGAGGGTTACCGCGTCATCCTGGTGAATTCCAATCCCGCCACGATCATGACCGATCCGGAGACGGCCGATGCCGTCTATATCGAGCCGATCAACTGGCAGACGGTGGAGCGCATCATCGCCAAGGAGCGCCCCGATGCGGTGCTGCCGACGATGGGCGGCCAGACCGGCCTCAACTGCGCGCTGGACCTCGCCGACAACGGCGTGCTCGAGAAGTACAAGGTCGAGCTGATTGGCGCCTCGCGTGAAGCCATCCGCATGGCGGAAGACCGCGAACTGTTCCGCGTCGCCATGGCCGAGATCGGCCTGGACTGCCCGAAGGCCGAAGTGGTTCGCACCTTCGAGCAGGCGCTGCTGACGCAGGTGAAGGTGGGTTACCCCACCATCATTCGCCCGAGCTTTACGCTCGGCGGTTCCGGCGGCGGCATCGCGTACAACCGCGAGGAGTTCGAGGAAATCGTCAAGCGCGGTCTCGAGCTTTCGCCGGTGGGCGAAGTGCTGGTCGAGGAATCCGTGCTCGGCTGGAAGGAGTTCGAGATGGAAGTGGTCCGCGATAAGGCGGACAACTGCATCATCGTGTGCTCCATCGAGAACCTTGACCCGATGGGCGTGCACACCGGCGACTCGATCACCGTTGCGCCGGCACAGACGCTCACCGACAAGGAATACCAGCGCTTGCGCGATGCCTCCATCGCCGTGCTGCGCAAGATCGGCGTGGACACCGGCGGCTCCAACGTGCAGTTCGGCATCAACGCCGAGAACGGCCGCGTGGTGGTCATCGAGATGAATCCGCGCGTGTCGCGCTCGTCTGCGCTGGCCTCCAAGGCCACCGGTTTCCCGATCGCCAAGATCGCTGCGAAGCTGGCCGTGGGTTACACGCTGGACGAATTGAAGAACGACATCACCGGCGGTCTCACGCCGGCGTCGTTCGAGCCGAGCATCGACTACGTCGTTACCAAGATCCCGCGCTTCGCGTTCGAGAAGTTCCCCTCCGCCGATGCACGCCTCACCACGCAGATGAAGTCGGTGGGCGAAGTCATGGCCATGGGTCGTACCTTCCACGAATCGCTGCAGAAGGCGCTGCGTGGTCTGGAAATCGGCAAGACCGGCCTCAACCCGACGGGTCTGGACCTGACGTCCGAAGAAGGCGTCAACGCGCTCAAGCGTGAGCTGCGCGAGCCGCGTCCCGATCGCGTGTTCCATCTTGCCGACGCATTCCGCGCGGGCCTGACACTGGAAGACGTGTACGGCCTCAGCCGTGTCGATCCCTGGTTCCTCGCGGCGTTCGAGGACATCGTGCTCACCGAGAAGGAAGTGCAGTCGCAGGGCATCACCGCCATCGACGCACTGCGCATGCGCGAGCTCAAGCGCATGGGCTTCTCCGACGCGCGCCTGGCCGAACTGCTGGACACCAACGAAGCAGCGATGCGTCATCTGCGCCGCACGCTGGGTGTGCGCCCGGTGTACAAGCGCGTGGACTCGTGCGCGGCTGAGTTCGCCACCACCACGGCTTACATGTACTCGACCTATGAGGAAGAGTGCGAAGCCAATCCGACCAATCGCGACAAGATCGTCGTGCTTGGCGGCGGCCCGAACCGTATCGGCCAGGGCATCGAGTTCGACTACTGCTGCGTGCACGCAGCACTCGCACTGCGCGAGGATGGTTTTGAAACCATCATGGTCAACTGCAACCCGGAAACCGTGTCGACCGACTACGACACCTCCGACCGTCTCTACTTCGAGCCGCTTACGCTTGAGGACGTGCTGGAAATCGTTGATCTCGAAAAGCCCAAGGGCGTGATCGTGCAGTACGGCGGTCAAACGCCGCTCAAGCTGGCGCGTGCGCTTGAAGCGGCAGGCGTGCCCGTGATCGGCACGTCGCCAGACAGCATCGACCTTGCGGAAGATCGCGAGCGCTTCCAGCAGATGATCGAGAAGATCGGCCTGAAGCAACCGCCGAACCGCACCGCACGCACGCCTGAAGAGGCACTGGCCTCGGCCCGCGAGATTGGCTACCCGCTGGTGGTTCGGCCGAGCTACGTGCTGGGCGGCCGCGCGATGGAAATTGTCTATAGCGATGCCGATCTTTCGCGTTACATCCGCGATGCTGTGCAGGTGTCCAACGATTCGCCGGTGCTGCTGGATCGCTTCCTCGACCACGCGGTCGAAGTGGATGTGGACATCATCGCTGACGCCGAAGGCAACGTGCTGGTCGGTGGCATCATGGAGCACATCGAAGAAGCGGGCGTGCACTCGGGCGACTCGTCCTGCTCGCTACCGCCGTACTCGCTGACCCAGGAAGTGCAGGACGAAATGCGCCGGCAGGTCACCGCGATGGCGAAGGAACTGAAGGTCATCGGTCTGATGAACACCCAGTTCGCCATCCAGGGCGACACGGTGTTTATTCTCGAAGTGAATCCGCGCGCATCGCGCACGGTGCCGTTCGTGTCGAAGGCCACCGGTGTGCCGCTCGCCAAGATCGCAGCGCGTGCCATGGCTGGCCGTACGCTGATCGACCAGGGTGCCACCAAGGAAGTGATCCCGGGCTACTACTCGGTGAAGGAAGCGATCTTCCCATTCCTGAAGTTCCAGAACGTGGATCCGATTCTTGGCCCTGAAATGCGTTCCACCGGCGAAGTGATGGGCGTCGGTCGCAGCTTCGGTGCTGCCTTCGCTCGCGGTCATGACGCCGCTGGCATCAAGACGCCGCCGAAGGGCAAGGTGTTCGTGTCGGTGCGTGACGCCGACAAGGATCGCCTGCTACCAGTGGCCCGCGAAGTGCTCGAAAAGGGCTTCAGTCTGGTTGCCACTGAAGGCACGGCCAAGTACCTGGCCGAGCACGGCGTCACCTGCGAGCGCATCAACAAGGTGGTCGAGGGTCGTCCGCACATCGTCGACCTGATCAAGAACGGCGAGATCGTCTACATCGTCAACACGACTGAGGGCAAAGCGGCCATTGCCGACTCGTTCTCGATCCGACGCGAAGCCCTGCAGCAGCGCGTCACGTACTCCACCACGGTGGCAGGTGCCCGCGCGCTGGTGCATTCGCTGGACTACCACGGCGATGGCCAGGTGCACAGCCTGCAGGAACTGCACAAGGAACTGAAAGCATGAGTCGTGCGCCCATTACCAAGGCAGGCTCGGAGCGTCTTCGCGGTGAGCTGGAGAAGCTGAAGTCCGTCGATCGGCCGCATATCATCGCGGCCATCGCCGAGGCTCGCGCGCATGGCGATCTCAAGGAGAACGCCGAGTACCACGCCGCGCGTGAGCAACAGAGCTTCATCGAAGGGCGCATCGGTGCGTTGGAAGCGTTGCTGTCCACGGCGGAGGTTATCGACGTTAGTCGTCTGGCCGCCGGCTCCCGCGTGGTGTTTGGCGCCACAGTGGATCTGGAAGACGAGGACAGCGGCGAAGCCGTGACCTACCAGATCGTTGGTGACCTGGAAGCGGACATCAAGCTGCGTCTTATCGCGGTGTCTTCACCGATCGCGCGCGCGCTGATTGGCAAGAGCGAGGGTGACAGCTTCGAGTTCAGCGCGCCCAATGGTGTGAAGCGTTACGAAATCACGGGTGTGCGTTACGAAGCCTGAGCAAGAACACCGAGGGCGCACACCCGGTGCCTCCGTCGGGGCATCAGTACTAGTACTGATGCCATTTAAAAGGGCCGCTGATGCGGCCCTTTTTCTTTGGAATGCGTACGGGGTTAGCCAGGAAATTGAAGCAACAAAAAAAGGCCGCTTTCGCGGCCTTTTTTCTTCGACTCATCGCAGCTAGAAATTAGCGCTGACGAGCCTTGAAACGCGGGTTGCTCTTGCAGATCACGAACACTTTGCCGCGACGACGCACAACCTTGCAGTCACGGTGCCGCGCCTTGGCGGACTTCAAAGAGGAAAGCACCTTCACGGCCAGCTCCTGAAACTATCGAAAGAAAAAATACAAGACGGCGATCATAAACAGTTTCTTGACTTCGTACAAGTCCTTGGATCGCCTGTGCAAATGGGTTGTTCATGGCGTGTGAGATCCAGGCGATCATTCCGGCTCTGTCATGGCGCTAAGGAAGCGGCGGACGACGGGATTGGGGTCGTCCATACGGCTGGCCAGCGCCAGCAGCATGAAGGCGTCGGGGTCTTCCAGTTGCAGGTACTTCACGCCGGGGAGGTTCACGGATCGCATGGACGCCGGCACCAGGGCCAGTCCCATGCCAGCGGCAACGAGCACCAGCAGGCCGTTGATTTGCTGGGCGTGCTGGCGGATCAACGGATGGAAGTTGGCCTTGGCAGCAATCTGGGCGAGGCGATCGTACAGGGTGGCGGCCAGTTCGCGCGGCTGCACTACAAAGGCCTCCATGGCGACCTCTCGCAACCAGATGCTTTCCCTGCCTGCCAACGGGTGGTTGGCGGGCAGGGCGAGCAGCAAGGGCTCCCGGTCGATCACGTCCAAGCGCAGGTGCTTGGCCATGCCCGGGTGTTCAGGCTCATCGCGAACGAAGCCCACGTCCAGGTCGCCTGATATCAGGGCGGCGTACTGCTGCTCGGTGTACATCTCGCTGAGGATCAGGCGCACCTGTGGCGCAAAACTGCGGTAGCGCAGCAGCGTCTGGGGTAGGGAGGGGTGGAAGGTGACCGACACGGTGTAAGCGAGTCGTAGCTTGCCGCTGAAGCCCGTAGCCGCGTCGGCCATCTGGGCGCGCGCCTCCTCGGCCTTGCCGAGGATCTGGCGGGCTTGTTCCAGGAACAGCTTGCCTGGCTCGGTCAGCGACACGTTGCGCTTGTTTCGTTCGAGTAGGCGCACACCCAGGTCATTCTCAAGTGATTGAATTTGCTGAGAAAGAGGGGGCTGAGAGATGTAGAGCCGCTGGGCTGCTCGCGTGAAGCTGAGCTCCTCGGCGACCGTTACAAAGTAACGAAGCTGACGGAAGTCGAACATAGGAAGGCTTTAAGACGATTTCCGAATAAGTCGGCCGCTAAATATATATTTGTTTCTATAACGGGTCGATCCTATTATTTCTTACGTCCCGCCACCGTCCCCTCCCCCCAGGTGGCGGCGACCCTCGCCCCGCTACGACGCTATCCCCGCGATATCTGGTCTTCCTCCCCCCTGACCCATATCGACGCGTCGCCTAGCGGGGGCGCTTTCTTTTTCAGCACAACGCCCGGCCTAGCGCCGGGCGTTGTCGTTTGTGCTCAGTGGGTTGCGTTGTGGGGAATCCCACACGCGTGCGATCAGAGGCTGGCGGCCAACCGGGTGCCCTGGTCGATGGCGCGCTTGGCGTCCAGTTCGGATGCGACGTCGGCTCCGCCAATGACGTGGACCTTGATGCCGGCCTGGGTCAGTGCGTCGGCGAGCGCGCGGTTCGGCTCTTGGCCAGCGCAGACGATCACATGGTCCACCGGCAGGACCTGCGGCTTGCCATCGACCGTAATGTGCAGGCCCTCGTCATCAAGGCGCTCATAGGTGACGCCACCGAGCATGGTGACGCGCTTGGCCTTGAGCGTGGCGCGATGTACCCAGCCCGTGGTCTTGTTGAGCCGGGCGCCGGGCCGGCCTTCGGAGCGTTGCAGTAGCCATACCTGACGCGCAGGTGCTTCCGGCACCGGGGCTGCCAGGCCGCCACGCGAATCCAGTTGCATGTCCACACCCCACTCCCGCGTCCAGCGCGACACGTCCAGCGTGGCCGAGGGCTGGTGTTCGACTAGGAACTCGGCCACGTCGAAGCCGATGCCGCCCGCACCGATGATCGCCACGCGTTGGCCTACGGGTTTGTTGTGTGCCAGCACGTCGAGGTAGCTAAGCACGCGCGGATCGTCACTGCCGGGGAAGTGCACGCTACGGGGCGTGATGCCTGTGGCGACGACGACTTCGTCATGCCCTTCGGCTGCGAGCGCTGATACATCGGCCGCGTGGCCCAGCTTTACGGTTACGCCGGTGTCGTCGAGGCGATGGCGGAAATAGCGCAGCGTCTCGTGGAACTCTTCCTTGCCCGGAATGCGCTTGGCGTAGTTGAACTGGCCACCGATCTCGCTAGATTGATCGATCAGTGTTACGGCGTGCCCGCGTTCGGCGAGCGTGCTGGCGCAGGCGAGGCCCGCCGGACCCGCGCCGACCACAGCGATTTTTTTTCGCAATGCAGCGGGTTCGATGAGCAGCTCAGTTTCATGGCAGGCGCGCGGGTTAAGCAGGCAGCTCGCGCGCTGGTTCTTGAAAACGTGGTCGAGGCACGCTTGGTTGCAGGCAATGCAGGTGTTGATGCGCTCGCTGCGCCCCGCCTTGGCCTTGTTCGCCCATTCGGGATCAGCCAGCAGCGGGCGGGCCATCGACACCATGTCCGCTTCGCCGGTGGCCAGGATCTGCTCGGCCACGTCGGGCATGTTGATGCGGTTGGTGGTGATCAGGGGGATGGATACTTCCCCCCTGAGCTTCTTCGTCACCCACGCAAAACCCGCGCGCGGCACGCTGGTGACGATGGTGGGGACGCGTGCTTCGTGCCAGCCGATGCCTGTATTGATGATGCTGGCGCCGGCCGCTTCGATGGCCTTGGCAAGGGTGACGATTTCCTGCCAGTCCTGGCCGTTCTCCACCAAGTCGAGCATCGACAGACGATAGATGATGATGAAATCGCGACCCACCGCTTCGCGCGTGCGTCGCACGATTTCTACGGGAAAACGCATGCGTTTTGCTGCGTCTCCACCCCAGGCATCGCTGCGCTGATTGGTGCGAGCGGCCAGGAACTGGTTGATTAAATAGCCTTCCGAACCCATCACTTCGATGCCGTCGTAGCCGGCATCTTGAGCGAGCTTCGCGCAGCGGACGAAGTCGCGGATGGTGCGTTCCACGCCACCCGTGGAGAGTGCGCTCGGCGTGAACGGCGTGATGGGCGATTTGATCTTCGATGGCGCTACAGACAGGGGGTGATAGCTGTAACGGCCAGCGTGCAGGATCTGCATGCACAGCTTGCCGCCCTCGGCATGCACCGCCTTGGTGAGCTTGCGATGGCGCGCGACGTGCCAGGGCATGGAGAGCCGTCCGCCGAAGGGCTTCAGCCAGCCGCGGATACTGGGTGCGATACCGCCAGTAACCATCAGGCCCACGCCGCCACGGGCGCGCTCGGCGAAATAGGCGGCAAGTTTGTCGTAGTCGCTGGACTTGTCCTCCAGCCCCGTGTGCATCGAGCCCATCAGAATACGGTTGGGCAGGGTGGTATGGCCCAGATCAAGCGGAGAGAACAGGCGGGGGAAGTTCATAGGGCCATTGACCTGGTTCAAACGATCGTATGAATGTGCCTGGGTAGAGCGTTTGAAAGCAAGAGGGCGGACGTGGGGCACGTCCCTTTACACCCCGACTTGGGCCGGAGTGGCGCGCTTGCGCTGGTTTTCGCCCTGACGCGCCAAGCCGGATGGCTGGCGGGCTGGATCAGTCCAGCAGCTCCCGTACGAGTTCGATGTAGCGCTGCATGGCTTCGTTTTCCGGGGTGCCGCGCAGCTGGGCCCAGGCCTCGTGCTTGGCGGTGCCGACGAAATCGAAGAAACCCGGCTGCTCGCTGTGAACATCGCCTTCGGAACCCTGCTTGTAGAGGGCGTAGAGCTTGAGCAGGGTGTCGTTGTCCGGCCGCTGGTCAAGCCGCTGGATGTCTTCGGCGGCCTGTTCGAATTCGCGGCGCAGATCGGTCATGGTGTGGACTTGCATGGTCAGGCGGGCAGTAAAAAGGGAGTGGACATCCCGCGTTCCGTGCGAGGACCAACGCGATAGCATATGCGTTTTCCTTCGCCGCCGTCAGGAGCCCCCATGTCCTCGTCCTCTTCCGTCCCTGTACTCACCATCGACGGACCCTCGGGGTCGGGCAAGGGCACCATCAGTCGCATGGTGGCTGAGAAACTGGGCTGGCGACTGTTGGATTCGGGCGCGCTGTACCGGGCCGTGGGCTATGCGGCGGGTATGGAGGGGCTGGACCTCTCCGATGCCGAGGCGATGACTCGTTGTGCCCAGACCACCAAGATCCGCTTTCAGGCGGCCAAGGATGGCGACGACACCCATGTGCTGGTGAACGGCCATGACGCCACGGACGAATTACGCACCGAAACAGCAGGTGCGGCGGCCTCGGCCATTGCCTCGATTCCCTCGGTGCGTCAGGCACTTGTGGATATGCAGCTGGCCTTTCGCAAGGCACCAGGCCTGGTCGCCGATGGCCGGGACATGGGGACGGTGATCTTTCCCGATGCCGCCTTCAAGGTATTCCTGACCGCCAGCGCCGCCGAACGGGCGAAAAGGCGCTATAAGCAGTTGAAGGAAAAGGGACTGAGCGTTACACTTGCCACCCTTCAGCGCGAGATCGAAGCGCGCGACGCCCGTGATGCCTCACGAACCGTCGCGCCGCTCAAGCCGGCCGTGGATGCGGTTTTTATCGACACCACCGGCATGGGCATCGAGGACGTCGTCGCGAAAGTATTGGCTGTCGTGCGGACCTGAAAGGGTTGCCGGCGGCTTTTGGCGCCCCTGTTGCGGCAGGGGATATTGGTCAACGGTGCCAAGGGAGTGATCCCAAGACACCCATAACCGGTGGGCTGACCGTCCGTGCGCCGTTCATACAGGTGCGCACAAGGATCTAAGGCCTTTTCTCATTTCTGGAATCAACATGACTGAAAGTTTTGCCGAACTGTTTGAACAGAGCCAACAGGCTATCTCCAAGCTGAAGCCGGGCGCGATCGTCACCGGTATCGTTGTGGAAATCCGCAACGACGTCGTCGTGATCAACGCTGGCCTGAAGAGCGAAGGCATCGTCCCGATCGAGCAGTTCAAGGACGAGAGCGGAGAGCTGGAAGTGCAGGTAGGCGACGAGGTGAAGGTTGCCCTCGACGCCCTGGAAGACGGTTTCGGCGAGACCAAGCTCTCCCGTGAGAAGGCCAAGCGTTCCATGGTATGGGACGACCTCGAGCAGGCCTTTGACAAGGAAGAGACCATCACCGGCAAGATCTCCGGCAAGGTCAAGGGTGGTTTCACCGTCGACATCAAGGACGTCCGCGCATTCCTGCCGGGCTCGCTGGTCGACGTGCGTCCGGTCCGCGATCCGGTTTACCTGGAAGGCAAGGACCTCGAGTTCAAGATCATCAAGCTCGACCGCAAGCGCAACAACGTTGTGGTCAGCCGCCGCGCCGTCGTCGAGACCGAGTTCTCCGAGGAGCGCGAGAAGCTGCTTGAGCGCCTGACCGAAGGCGCAGTGGTCAAGGGTACCGTCAAGAACCTCACCGACTACGGCGCATTCGTGGACCTGGGCGGTATCGACGGCCTGCTGCACATCACCGACATGGCGTGGAAGCGCGTGCGTCATCCGTCCGAAGTCGTCAACGTCGGCGACGAGCTGGACGTCCGCGTGCTGAAGTACGACCGCGAGCGCAACCGCGTTTCGCTGGGCCTGAAGCAGCTGGGCGACGACCCGTGGGTCGCCATCGCTCGCCGCTACCCGGTCGGCAGCCGCCTGTTCGGCAAGGTCTCGAACGTGACCGATTACGGTTGCTTCGTTGAGATCGAGCCGGGCGTGGAAGGCCTGGTCCACGTGTCCGAGATGGACTGGACCAACAAGAACGTCAACCCGGCCAAGGTTGTGCAGGTCGGTGACGAGACCGAAGTGATGGTGCTGGACGTGGATGAAGAGCGTCGTCGCATCTCGCTGGGTATCAAGCAGACCCGCTCGAACCCGTGGGAAGCTTTTGCAGCGATGCACAAGAAGAACGACAAGGTGTCCGGTCAGATCAAGTCGATCACCGACTTCGGCATCTTCATCGGTCTGGACGGTGGCATCGACGGTCTGGTCCACCTGTCCGACATCTCCTGGCAGGCCTCGGGTGAAGACCTCGTTCGCAACTTCAAGAAGGGCGACGAGATCGAAGCCGTGGTGCTGGCCGTTGATCCGGAGCGCGAGCGCATCTCCCTCGGCATCAAGCAGATGGAGCAGGATCCGTTCGGTCAGTTCATGGCCACCAACCCGCGCGGCACCATCGTTAACGGTACCGTGAAGGAAGTGGACGCCAAGGGCGCCGTGATCGACTTGGGCGAAGGCGTCGAGGGTTACCTCCGCGCCAACGACATCGCCAAGGAGCGCATCGAAGATGCTACGCAGCATCTGAAGGTGGGCGACAAGGTCGAAGCCAAGTTCACCGGCATGGACCGCAAGGGCCGCCAGCTGCAGCTGTCGATCCGCGCCAAGGACGAAGAAGACGTTGCTGACGCGATGGCCGAGTACTCGTCCGCTTCCGGCGGCACGACCAAGCTTGGCGCACTGCTCAAAGAACAGCTCAACAAGGCTGACTAAGCAGTAGTACTGCTAGGAATGCGGGGCGGCGCTCGGCCGCCCCGCGGTTTCACGTCACGGACATTGGGGACCCATGACCAAATCCGAATTGATTGAGGCGCTGTCACGGCGTCAGACCCACCTCGCGTTTGCCGACGTGGAGCTGGCGGTCAAGAGCGTGATCGAACAGATGAGCCATGCCCTCTCTAGCGGTGAGCGCATTGAGGTTCGCGGTTTTGGCAGCTTTGCACTGCATTACCGTCCGCCGCGCATGGGCCGCAATCCCAAGACGGGCGACGCAGTGGCACTGCCGGGCAAACATGTCCCGCACTTCAAGCCGGGCAAGGAACTGCGAGAGCGTGTCAACATGAATCTGGAGTAAGACCCAGCGCAGGTTTCTGCACGGGTTTTTCCCAGTGAGGGCAGGGCGGCCACAGGCCGATCCTGCCTTTTTTTGGAGCAGGTTTTTGCGACGAGCTGGGCGATCCGCGAAACGGACTTGCCGCCCGATTTGTGAAGAGTGGTTCGCTCCCCGCCTGTGATGGCCCCAGGCAATCGGTTAAAGTCGCGATATGCGCCTGATCGTTACGCTGATTCTCCTGCTCTTCATCGCCGCCGGCATTGTCCTTGGCGCGTTGAATGCCGATCTGGTCGGTTACGACCTGGGCTTTGTGCAGCTTTCGTTACCCAAGGGGGCGGCTCTCTTGGCGGCGCTGGTCGTCGGCTGGCTGCTGGGTGGGCTGACAGCTTGGCTTGGTGTCAGCGCCAGGCAACAGCGTTTGCGCCGCAAGGCCATGGGACAGGAAAGCGGCAAGGCCAAAACCTCTCCGGCCGTGCATGAGCGCGCTTCTGTACGTACTTATCCTGCTGGTTCCTGCAGCATTCGCCAGTGGCTGGTGGACTGCTCGCCGGGCTGGCGTGCGACGTTCCGGTGCACAAGTCAGTGAGCTTTCGTCCGATTACTTTCGTGGCCTGAACTACCTGCTCAATGAAGAGCAGGACAAGGCTATCGAGGTATTCCTCAAGCTTGCCGAATACAACCGCGACACGGTTGAAACTCATCTGGCGCTCGGCAATCTGTTCCGTCGCCGGGGCGAGGTGGATCGTGCGATTCGCCTGCACCAACATCTTGTGTCCCGCCCGGGGCTTTCCGATGCCATGAAGACCGTGGCTTTGTTAGAGCTGGGCGAGGACTACATGCGTGCGGGCCTGCTGGACCGCGCCGAAACACTGTTTTCTGATCTGGTGGCCATGGACGCACACGCGCCGTCCGCTTTGCGGCATTTGATTGCCATCTATCAGCACGAGCGCGATTGGCATAAGGCCATCGAGCATGCGCGCCGCTTGGAGGCGATGACCGGCGAAGACGAGGCCGGCATGATCGCCCAGTTTTATTGTGAGCTGGCGGAGCAGGCGCGCCAGCACGGTGCACGCCAGGACGCGCGCGAATATCTGCGCCAGGCTTTTGCCTGCCAGCAGGATTGCGTGCGTGCATTCATGCTGACCGGGCGACTGTACGCCGAAGAAGGGCAGCATGCGGAAGCTGCGAAAGCCTACGAGCATGCCGTCGAAGCGGACATCGCGTTCGTTCCCGAGATCCTGCCGCCATTGCTCAACAGCTACGCGCGTTCGCAGCAGATGGAGCACGCCGAGCATTTCCTGCGTGACATCCTGGAGCGCTATCACGGTATTTCGCCCGTGCTGGCGCTCATGCGCTTGTACCAGCAGCGCGACGGTGAGCGGACGGCTGTGGAGTTCCTCACGTCACAGCTTCGCCTACGCCCTTCGGTGCGAGGTCTGATGGCACTGATCGATGCCACCATGGACAGGATGGAAGGGGAGGCGCGCGAGAACTTCCTGATCCTGCGCGATCTCACCAAGAAGCTGTTGGAAGGTCAGGCCATGTACCGCTGCAGCCGCTGCGGTTTCGGCGCCAAGGCACACCACTGGCAATGCCCCAGTTGCAAGAGCTGGAGCACGATTCGCCCGATCCATGGCGTGGCCAACGAATGAGGCACGGATGAATCTGGTTTCGCTGGCGATAGGGATGGTGCTGGCTGCGTTGGTGATAGCAATGGTGGTCGTTCGGGGCGCCATCGCGTACGCGCATCGACGCGGCATGATGGATTTGCCGGGACAGCGTCGTTCCCACACCCTTCCCACCCCTCGTGGGGGTGGTATTGGCATCGTCGTGGCCGTGTTGTTGACCGTGCCTGCCTGCCTGTTTGTGTTCCCGGCTCGGCTGTCCTTCGCGGTGATTGCAGCCTTGGCGATCAGTACGATCCTGGTCGCGGCGGTGGGTTGGTGGGATGACCATGCTTCATTGCCGGTTCTGCCACGGTTCGGTATCCAGTTGCTGTCGGCTGGCCTGCTTGCGGTGGCGTTGGCATCGGCCGGCATGTCCTGGTGGTGGGTGCCCGTGCTGATGCTTGCGGGTGGCTGGAGCATCAATCTGCACAACTTTATGGACGGCATCGACGGCCTGTTGGCCCAGCAGGTGATCTTTATTGGGCTGGGCCTGGCGCTTATAGCGCAGGCGGCCATTCAGCCCGCGATGGCCGTTGCTTGTGCCTGCCTTGCGGCCGCGGCGGCGGGTTTCTGGTATTTCAATCGGCCCAGGGCCCGTATTTTCATGGGGGACGTGGGCAGCGGCACTATGGGGCTGCTGATTTTTGCCTTCACGGCGCTCCTCTGGCAGGTGGACTGGCACCTGATCTGGCCGGCTCTGATCCTCAGTTCATCTTTTGTAGCGGACTCAAGCCTTACGCTTCTCAACCGTATGGTAAGTGGCCGTCGTTGGTACACTGCTCATCGGGAGCATCTGTATCAGTGGATGGTCCGCAGTGGGTTTACGCATGCCACGGGGGGGGCGTGCTATCTGGGTTGGAACATGCTGGTGGCGGCACCGCTCGCTTTCCTTGCATGGGCTTGCCCGACGTGGGCAGTGCCGGTGTTTTTCGGCACTTACCTGATAGCGACCGCCGTTTGGATTGTCATGAAGCGCCAGTGCTTGCGGCGCGTAGGGAACAAGGGTCGACATGTCGCTACGTAAATGGGTCGGTGTCATTCATCCGCGAACGGCCGTGGTACTCCACGACCTGCTGATGGCTGCGCTGGCGTGGTGGGTGGCAAAGGCCCTCCGTTACGCGATGATCGACAACGCGGCCATCAGCTTCCACGTGCTGGAGTTTCCGCTGGTTCTCCTGGTGCAGGGGGCTGTGCTGAGCTGGACGGGCCTCTACAAGGGTGTCTGGCGTTTTGCGAGCCTTCCGGATCTTTGGAACATCCTGCGCGCGGCGGTGATCGGCGCCTTGGCCATTGCGGCGGTGCTGATCCTCTACAACCGCCTGGACGACGTGCCTCGTTCGGTGTTGTTGCTGTATCCCGTCGTGCTATCGGTTCTTCTGGGTACGCCCCGCCTTGCCTATCGCTTCTGGAAGGACAGCCGGGTCGACCTGTTTCAGGCCAAGCCGCCTCAGCGTGTGCTGATCGTCGGTGCTGATCGCGCCGGCGAAGCCCTGTCGCGTGACCTGCATCGCGATCACGGCTTCACGGTGGTCGGCTTTGTCGACGACAAGGAAAGCCTGCGTGGCGCCAGCATCAACGGTAAGCCAGTGCTTGGCCGTATCGACCAGATTCCGGAGCTTGCCCGCGAAGTCGCCGTGCAGATGCTGCTTATCGCCATGCCGGGCGCCTCCACGCAGGAAATGCGTCGCGTGGTTGAGCTGTGCGACCTCAGTGGATTGCCATACCGCACTGTCCCCAAGCTGGAGGACGTGGTCTCGGGGCGGGCGCATTTCAACGAGATCAAGGAGGTCGCCATTGAAGACCTGCTTGGTCGCGATACCGTAGAACTTGACTGGACGGCCATTCGCGTAACGCTGACTGGGCGACGCGTGTTGGTGACCGGTGGCGGCGGCTCCATTGGTTCCGAACTCTGCCGGCAGGTGGCGCGCCTGGGTGCGCAATCGCTGTGCGTGGTCGACAACTGCGAATTCAATCTTTATCGGATTTCTCAGGAGCTGCGCGCCGAGTATCCGGAGCTGATCTACGAAGGCGTGCTGGCCGATTGCGGTGACTCCGCGGCCATGCGCAAGCTGTTCTCCGAATACAAGCCGCAGGTAGTGTTCCACGCTGCGGCATACAAGCACGTGCCCATGCTTCAGGGCCAGCTGCGCGCAGCGTTCCGTAACAACGTGCTGGCAACGCGTAACGTGGCTGACTTGGCGGACCGTCATCACGTCGAATGCTTCGTGCTGATCTCGACGGACAAGGCAGTCAACCCCACGAGCGTGATGGGTGCCTGCAAGCGGTTGGCCGAAATCTGGTGCCAGAACCTCAACGAGCACTCCAATACCCACTTCATCACCGTGCGTTTCGGCAATGTGCTCGATTCCGCGGGTTCGGTGGTGCCGCTGTTCCGCGAGCAAATCCGCAATGGCGGCCCGGTGACCATCACGCACCCGGAAATCTCCCGCTACTTCATGACCATTCCGGAGGCCTGCCAGCTCATTCTGCAGGCAGCCAGCATCGGTAAGGGTGGTGAGATCTTCGCGCTGGACATGGGTGAGCCGATCAAGATCCGTGACCTTGCCGAGCAGATGATCCGCCTCGCCGGCCGCAAGCCCGGCACGGAAATTCCCATCGTTTACACCGGCCTGCGCTCGGGTGAGAAGTTGTTCGAGGAGTTGTTCCATCCTCTGGAGAACTACATCGAGACAACGCACGCCAAAATCTTCCTGGCGCAATACCGTCAGGTGAAGTGGGATCTGCTCAATGCTCAGATGGCCAGGGCGGCAGACGCCGTTGTGGTCTATGACGAGGAAACGCTGCGCCAGTGCGTCTCCAACCTGCTGCCGTCGTTCCGTTGGAGCGACTCGGGGCAGGCGGACAACGTGGTGGCGCTACGTCGTAATGAATCAGGAGAAAAGTAAGTGAGCAAGCCGTTGCGCAAGGTAGTGTTCCCCGTGGCGGGCCTCGGCACGCGTTTCCTCCCCGCGACCAAGGTCGTGGCCAAGGAAATGCTGCCGGTATTGGATCGTCCGCTGATTCAATATGCTGTGGACGAAGCGGTGGACGCTGGTGCAGACACGCTTATCTTCGTCACTAATCGCTATAAGCACGCCATTGCCGATTATTTCGACAAGTCTTATGAGCTGGAAGCCAAGCTTCAGGAAAAAGGCAAAGACGAGCTGCTTGCACTCGTGCAGGGCACGCTGCCCAAGCATGTTCGCGCCATTTTCGTCACTCAGCCTGAAGCCCTCGGCCTGGGCCATGCGGTGCTGTGCGCCAAGCCAGTCGTGGGCGACGAGCCGTTTGGCGTCGTTCTCCCTGATGACCTGATCTGGAACAAGGGCAAGGGTGCGCTTCGTCAGATGGCGGAGCTGGCGCAAACCCAGGGTGCTGGCGTTATTGCTGTGGAAGAAGTGCCGCCCAGCGATACCGACAAGTACGGCATCGTCGATGCCACGCCCATTGACGAACGCAGCGCGCAGATCCGCCACATGGTGGAGAAGCCCAAACCGGCCGATGCGCCGTCGAACCTCGCAGTGGTCGGGCGCTATGTCCTGCCGGGTCGCATTTTTGAATTGCTCGAGCAGACAACGCCAGGTGCCGGCGGTGAGATCCAGCTGACCGACGCGATTGAGGCGTTGCTCAAAGAACAGGGCAAGGTGCTGGCCTACCGTTTCGAAGGCACTCGCTTCGATTGCGGCAACAAGGCTGGCCTGGTGCGTGCCACCATGCACATGGCCTTGCAGGATCCAAAGCTTGCGCCGGTCGTGCGCGAGATCATCGCGACGCTCTGAGTCGTCTGTGAGTCACCGGCCTTAATAGGCCGGTGACTGGACAGTACCTGGGTTGAGTCTCTACGCAATGTAAGGGATTGCCTTCAGCCTGAGTCGTCGTTTTCTCATGCGTCTCTGACGCAACCATGCCAGAATCTCTCCCGCGCTTCGCCATCTTTGGCGAGCAAGCTACCTGTGGGATAAGCCCCTGACGTCTGTTCCGCCTCGCAAGAGGCGGGCATTTTGGCGCATCCGGCTTCGCCCCAAGGCCGGCTTGGCCGTTGTCGTGTTCATTGGATGAAAACCGGGAAAGCATCATGGATCTGCTGCGATTTCTGCTCTCGTTGCCCTTGCGCCTGTTGCGCGGGCTCCTCGCTGGCATAAGCCTGATATTGCGCCCGCTCTTGGGGCAGGTCAGTTGGTCGGCACCCGCGTGGCTGCCGGCCACCGGGGGCTGGGTCCGACGTCGCCCGATGCAGGCGGCCGGCACGTTGCTGGCTGTGCTGGTTGTGGTCTGCGGAGGCTGGTTCGGTTGGCAGTGGTACAAGAATCGGCCCCAGCCGGTGGAGCCTTCCCGGATCACCTTGAGCGCGTCCGCGCCGTCTATTACGGACTACACGCGGCAGCCCATCGTCATCAATCCGTTGATGGTGACATTCTCCGGCTCTGCGGCTCCCATCGAGCAGGTCGGCAAACCGGTAACGACCGGTATCACCATGCAGCCCGTCATGAAGGGGCAGTGGAGCTGGGTCGACGATCGCACGCTGAAGTTCGTGCCCGTGGAAGACTGGCCGGTGGGCAAGCACTACGAAGTGCGCTTCGACGTCGCCAAGGCGTTTGCCCATCATGTGCTGATGGGGGATGACCATTTCGCGTTCGATACCCCGGCGTTCGAAGCGAAGGTGGAGAACGGCGAGTTCTATCAGGACCCGCAGGACGCTACCGCCAAGAAGACCATCCTGCCGGTCACGTTCAATTATCCGGTCGATACTGCGGAGTTCGAGAAGCGCATCGAGGTGGGCCTGAAGCAGCGCGTTGGCAGCGACGCGACGCTCAAATACACGGTCACCTACGACCAGTACAAATTGCACGCATGGATCCACTCGCAGCCGCTTTCCCTGCCGCGCGATGAAAGCTCGGTGTCCTACACCATCGCCAAGGGCATCCGCAGTGGGCGTGGTGGTGACGGTACCAGCGAGGCAGTCACCGCACAGGTGCGCGTGCCCGGCCTCTACAGCCTCAGTATCGATAGTGTTGAGCCCACGCTGGTTGATAACGAGAAGTACGAGCCCGAGCAGGTGCTGATGGTCAACGTCGGCGGCACAGTGCGCGACAGCGAACTGGCCGGCTTGGTTAAGGCATGGGTGTTGCCTGCGCATAAGGCGGGAGAAGATCAGGCCGACGATGCGCCGCCCTACGACTGGGCGACCTCCGAGGTCGGTGAGGCGCAGTTGCGCCAGAGCCAGCCGCTAAAGCTGGAATTGGTGCCGACCGAGAACGATTACGAAGCCGTGCAGAGCTTTAAGTTCCATGCGGCGCCGGGCCAGCGCGTTTACGTGCGCGTGGACAAGGGGCTGAAATCCTTCGGTGGCTACATCCTGGGTAAGGCCTACACCACCGTCGTCACCGTACCCAACTATCCCAAGCTGCTGCGCTTTATGGCAGACGGTTCGCTGCTCTCCATGTCGGGTAGCAAGCGCATCTCTGTGGTGTCGCGCAATCTGCCCGGCATGCATGTCGAGATCGGCCGCGTGCTGCCGGATCAGCTGCAGCATCTCGTGAGCTTCAACCAGGGCACGTATGCGCACCCAGAGTTGAGCTACGACTTCAGTGAAGACCACATCGTGGAGCGTTTCGAGCAGAAACGCAGCTTCCCCAAGGATGATCCGTCCAAGGCTCATTACGAGGGCATTGATCTCGGACAGTATCTAAAGGACGGCAAGCGCGGCGTGTTCCTGCTGCATCTGTCCAGCTATGACGCTGCGGCCGAAAAGAAGAAGGAAGACGCCAAGAAGGCTGCGGAAAACGAGCCGCAGGCGGCGCCGACGAACGACAACTCGGGTGACGAGTCGCAAGAGTCCGGCGACGATCAGGGCGAGATGGCGGACAACGGTGACAATGGCGATACGTCCAGTCCCTCCGATACGCGCCTGATCGTTGTGACCGACCTGGGCATGCTGGTGAAGCGCTCGTTGGACGGCAGCCAGGATGTGTTCGTGCAGTCCATCCATACCGGGCAGCCGGTGGGGGGCGCAACCGTATCCGTGCTGGCGGTGAATGGGCAGACGCTGTTCAGTGACACCACCTCCGCCGATGGCGTGGTGCATTTCCCAACCCTGAAGGGTCTGGATCGCGAGAAGCAGCCCACGCTCTATGTAGTGAAGAAGGGCGATGACCTTTCGTTCCTGCCCATCGGTGGTTCGACCAGTTATGAGCGCAAGCTCGACTTCTCGCGTTTTGACGTGGGCGGCGAGCGTAATGCCCAGAACGAAGGCCAGCTCTCTTCGTACCTGTTCTCCGATCGCGGTATCTATCGCCCGGGCGACACCTTCCACATCGGCCTGATCGTGCGCGCAGCCAGTTGGACGCGCAGCGTAGTTGGCGTGCCGCTGCAGGCTGAAATCGTCGACCCGCGCGGCATGACGGTGAAGCAGTTGCCCATGTCGATGGACGCCTCCGGCTTTGGCGAGCTTGAGTACGCACCGGCGGAAACGGCACCGACGGGCACGTGGACCGTGAACCTTTACATCGTGAAAGATGGCAAGGCCGGCGCGCAGATCGGTAGCACCAGCGTGCAGGTCAAGGAATTCCTGCCCGATCGCATGAAGGTCGAAGCCAAGCTCGCGGGCCAAGTGACCGAGGGCTGGGTCAAGCCTGACCAGATCAAGGGCATCGTCGATGTGATGAACCTGTTCGGCACGCCTGCAGCGGATCGCCGCGTCGAGGCATCGCTGACCTTGCGTCCGGCATGGCCGGCGTTCCGTAGCTGGCCCGACTACCACTTCTACGATGTGCGTCGTGCGAAGGAGGGTTACGAGGACAAGTTGCAGGACGGCAAGACCGACGACAAGGGACACGCCGAGTTCGATCTCGACCTGAAGAAGTACGCCGATGCCACGTATCAGCTGTATTTCCTGGCGAAGGCCTATGAACCGGAAGGTGGTCGCAGCGTGGCTGCCGCCGCGCAGACGCTGGTATCCAGCAACGACTGGCTGGTGGGCTATAAGTCGGTCGACAACCTCGACTACATCAATCGCGACGCGACGCGTAGCGTGCACCTTGTTGCCATTGATCACACGGCTAAGTCGGTCGCGCTGAAGGAGCTAAAGGCGCGCCTGATCGAGCGTCGCTACCTGTCGGTGCTCACCAAGCAGGACTCGGGTGTCTACAAGTACCAGTCCAAGCTCAAGGAAGTGACGATCAACGAGCAGGCGCTGGTCATTCCTGCCAACGGTATGGACTACGCTCTGCCGACCGACAAGCCGGGCAACTATGCGCTGGTGATCGTGCGCAGCAGTGATGGCGTGGAAGTGAACCGTGTGGAGTATTCGGTGGCAGGCGCCGCCAACGTCTCCCGTTCGCTGGATCGCAACGCGGAACTACAGCTGAACCTGAGCAAGCCGGATTACGCGCCGGGCGAGTCGGTGGACATCGCTATCCGCGCCCCTTACGCCGGTAGCGGCCTGATCACCATCGAGCGTGACAAGGTCTACGCGCATGCGTGGTTCCATGCCGATACCAGCAGCTCCGTGCAGCACATCACCGTGCCTGCGGATTTCGAGGGCAACGGCTACATCAACGTGCAGTACATTCGCGATCCGTCGTCGGACGAGATCTTCATGAGCCCGCTGAGCTATGGCGTCGTGCCGTTCTCGGTGAACCTGGACGCGCGCCGTAACGCCATCAAGGTGGAGTCGCCGGCGGTGGTGAAGCCGGGTGACACAGTGACCTTCAAGCTCACCGCGCCGCAGCCCACGCGTGCCGTGGTGTTTGCCGTGGACGAGGGCATCTTGCAGGTGGCGCGCTACAAGCTGGGTGATCCGCTGAAGTTCTTCTTCCGCAAGC
Source organism: Dyella sp. AD56 (assembly GCF_002878475.1). NCBI lineage: Bacteria > Pseudomonadati > Pseudomonadota > Gammaproteobacteria > Lysobacterales > Rhodanobacteraceae > Dyella > Dyella sp. AD56. The sequence continues at coordinate 41,704 of NZ_NRDP01000024.1, read as the reverse complement.
GCATGCTGGAAGTGGGCACGTCGCAGATCCTCGACCTGATCCTGCCCGACTTCGAGAAGTTGATGGCGATGGCGGCACCGGGCGGTGATGCCGATGCGGCGATCGGCCGCCAGCTCAACCCGTTCAAGCGCAAGCGCGACAAGCCGGTGGCGTACTGGTCGGGCATCGTCGATATCAACGGCGAGAAGGATTTCACCTATCAGGTGCCGGACTACTTCAACGGCAAGCTCCGCGTGATGGCGGTAGCCGTGTCGTCCGACCGTGTTGGTACCTATGAAGGCAGCACGACGGTGCGTGGTGATTTCGTACTCTCGCCGAATGTGCCGACGACGTTGGCACCGGGTGACGAAGTCGACGTCAGCGTGGGTGTCGCCAACAATCTGACCGGACTGGGTGGTAAGCAGGTGCCGGTAGCAGTGACGCTGAAGACCGGCCCGCAATTGCAGATCGTCGGCACGCCGACGCAGAGCTTGAACCTCGGCGAGATGCGCGAAGGCGTCGTGACGTTCCGCGTCAAGGCGACCGACAAGCTCGGCTCCGGCAACCTCAGCTTCACGGCGGGGTACGGCGACAAGTCGGCGCGGCAGAGCGTGGATGTGTCCGTGCGTCCGGCTTCGGCTTATCGCACGCAGGTGGACGTGGGTCGCGTGGACGCTGGTAGCAAGCAGGACCAGCCGGACCTGCGGCGCATGTATAGCGAGTACGCCTTGCGTGACTCGGCCATGTCCAACATCCCAGTTGTGCTGTCGAGCGGCCTGACGACCTATCTGGTGAACTTCCAGCACTACTGCAGCGAGCAGATCGTCAGCGCGGCCATGCCGCGGCTGGTGTTGTCGAAGTGGCCGCAGGTCAAGGTCTTTGCTGATGCCTTGCAGCCGGTGATGAATGGCGGCAAGAAGCTCACCAACGAAGAGGCGCTATCGCAGTTCCTCGACGTGCTGCATTCGCGCCAGAACGGGCAGGGTGGTTTCGGCCTGTGGTCCGCCACGCCGGATGCCAATCCGTTCGTGTCCACCTACGCCATGCACTTCATGCTGGAGGCACGCGACCGTGGCGTGGAGATTCCGCGCGATATGTTCGATGCCGGTAACAAGTACCTCAAGCAGTTGGCGAGCGACGATAGCCTCGACGGGCTCGATCTGGTGCGTCAGCGCGCTTATGCGGTGTACCTGCTGACCCGCCAGGGCAACGTCACCACCAATGACCTAGCTGCCGTGCAGAAACGCTTGCAGGATGCTTATCCCGACCAGTGGAAGAACGATCTGGCCGCAGCATGGCTGGCCGCGTCGTACCAGTTGCTCAAGCAGGATAAGCAGGCTGCGCAGCTCATCGCCGGCCCGCAGAAGCTGCTCGAGCGCAGCAAGGCCGACAAGGACTACAGCTACGGTTACTACTACGATTCGCTGACGCGTGATGCCACCACGTTGTACCTGCTCAGCAAGCATTTCCCGGATCGGGCCAAGGCACTGTCGCCGCGTGTGATGGAGAACATCACCGAGCCGCTGCAGTACGGCTGGTACAACACCTTGTCGTCGTCGATGGTTTTGCTGGCGCTGGATACCTACGCACAGGAAAACAACGTACAGCTCGACAAGTTGCGGATCGACCAGGTCATGGCGGACGGTTCGGTCAAGGCGATTGCCGCACCGGAAGGCAACCTGCTGCAGGCAGGCAGTTGGAATGCGGACGCCAAGCGCCTGCGCTTCACCAACGACAGCACCTTGCCGGCATGGCGCGTGGTAAGCCAGGGCGGCTATGACCGTGACCAGCCGGCCAAGGCCATCAAAGACGGCCTGGAAATCACCCGCGACTACACCGACACCAACGGCAAGCCTATCGACAAGGTGACCATTGGTCAGGAAATCGACGTCCATCTGAAGATCCGCAGCACCGACGGCAGCGACTATGACGACATCGCCATCGTTGACCTGTTGCCTGGCGGCTTTGAGCCGGTGATCCAGCCGCCGCCGGCCGTTACAGACCAGCAGCCGGATGGCAGCGACGCAAGCGATGGCGGTGGCGACAGCGATGTAAAGGCCAGCGAATGGCGCTCGCCCATCGGCGTGGGCAAGTCCACCTGGGCGCTCGAGTACGCCGATATCCGCGAGGATCGCGTGGTGCTCTACGGCTCGGCGACGTCCGATGTCGGTGAGTTCGTGTATCGCATCAAGGCCAGTAATGCCGGCAAGTTCATCGTGCCGCCGGCCTATGGCGAGGCGCTGTACGATCGCCGCGTGCAGGCAAGGACGGCGGGCGGCAAGACCCTGGAGGTTGTCCGTCAGCCCTGATGGGTAAGAGCCTGTTCAATGCCTCCCCGTAGCCCGCGTTGTTCACCCCAGGCGCCCAGCGAGTGGGCTGCAGCGCAGCGCCTGACTGGTGGTCAGGTCAAGCTGCGGACCGCCCGCTGGGCGCTTGGGGTGAACAACCCTTCGGGCCGGGTCTGTTTGCCCACAGGCCGGCGTCATCACTCAGTCGTGTACGGACGTACACTCCTTCCCTCTTCCTTGTCCTGCGCGCAAACAGCTCCCGGCGCGGGCCACGGGGAGGCATTGAACAGGCTCCAGGGCGCGCCCGCCACGGTGGGCGCGCCTGCGGACACTCACGCATGATCACGTCGTCGCTCATTGTCCGTTGCTGGCGTGCCTTGGTTCGCTGGGTTGTTCGTTGGCAGAACTGGCTGGTAGGCGCGGCTTTGCTCGGCGCGCTGCTGGTGGGTTGCCGGGTATGGCCACATCGCCCGTTGAATGCGTGGCTGCCGTCGTCGACGGCGGTTTACGACACGCGCGGCCGGTTGCTGCGCCTGACGCTGGCGAGTGACCAGCGCTACCGATTGTGGGTGCCACTCAAGGATGTGTCTCCCGCCTTGGTCGACGGCGTACTGCTACACGAGGATCGCTGGTACCGCTGGCACCCTGGCTTCAACCCTTATGGTTTGTTGCGCGGCGCCTGGGTGACGTACGTCAGCCACGGCAACCGGCAGGGTGGCTCGACCATCACCATGCAGCTTGCGCGATTGCTGTGGCGGCTCAATACGCGCACACCGACAGGCAAGCTGCTTCAGGTGGCACGGGCCATACAGCTGGAACTGTTCTACTCCAAGGACCAGATCCTTGAGGCCTACCTCAACTACGCACCCTATGGGCGCAATGTGGAAGGCGTGGGTGCAGCGAGCCTGGCGTACTTCGACAAGCCCGCCGACACACTCAGCCTGCCGGAGGCGTTGACCCTGGCGGTGATTCCCCAGGATCCCAGTCGTCGCCTGCAAGCAGGCGCGGACGCACCCGACCTAATCAGCCACCGACTCAGCAGTTCGCGCAACCGGCTCTACGCTCGCTGGAAAGCATTGCACCCGAAGGACGCAGGCCTGCAGCCGCTGTTCGCCTTGCCGCTGCGTCTTCGCCCCTTGTCGCAGCTGCCGTTTGAAGCCCCCCATGCGGTGGACCAAGTGCTTGCCGCGCGCCGTGTGATGTCCAGCGACACGGACAGTCGTGTAACGACCACGCTGGACCTGGATCTTCAGCACGTGCTGGAGCGGCAAGTGGATCGCTACGTAGAACGCAACAACGGGCGTGGCATACGCAACGTGGCTGCGCTGCTGGTGGACACGCGCGACATGGGCATCAAGGCGTTGGTGGGCTCCGCCGATTACACCAATGCCGATATCCAGGGGCAGGTGAACGGCACGCTGGCCAAGCGCTCGCCCGGTTCGACGCTCAAGCCCTTCATCTACGGACTTGGATTCGACCAGGGTGTACTGCACCCGCAGACCGTATTGCGCGACGTGCCGACCGCATTCGGCCCGTATGCACCGGAGAACTTCGACGGACACTTCCTTGGGCCTGTGACGGCGACGGAGGCGCTGGTGCGCAGTCGCAACATCCCTGCCGTGTGGGTGGCGTCACAACTGCAGCAGCCGAGTTTCTACCAGTTCCTGCGCGACGCCGGCATCAGCCGCATGGCGAGCGAAAAGCACTACGGCCTGGCCCTGGTGCTGGGCGGTGGCGAGGTCACCATGCAGGAGCTGGCCGACCTTTACGCGATGCTGGCCAATCGCGGCGAACTCAAGCCATTACGTCTGCTTGCGGCGGATCCACAAAGCGCCGGCACACGCCTCTTGAGCGACGAAGCCAGCTTCATGGTGATGGACATGTTGCGGCAAAACCCGCGACCGGATGAGACCACGGGCGCGCAACCGGATCGCTTCCCGGTGTACTGGAAGACCGGTACGTCATGGGGTTTTCGCGATGCGTGGACGGCCGGCAGTTTCGGGCCCTACGTACTGGTGGTGTGGGTCGGCAATTTCGATGGCAGCAGCAACCCGGCTTTCGTCGGTGTGGAGGCGGCCGCACCGCTGTTCTTCCAGATGGTCGATGCTTTGAGAGCGGCGCAACCGCGGATGACCGAACCGGTGCGGCACATGCCCGCGCACCTCAAGCGTGTGGAGATCTGCCTCGCCAGCGGCGACTTGCCCAACCAATGGTGCCCGCAGCGCGGCATGACCTGGTTCATCCCGGGCAAGTCGCCCATTCGCGTGAGCCAGGTGCATCGCCCGATCGTCATCGACGACGACACCGGCAAGCCCGCCTGTCCGCCTTATGCGGGTAAGCGCACCCACGTGGAGGTCTACGAATTCTGGCCGTCGGAGCTACAGCGCGTCTTCGTGCAGGCCGGTATTCCGCGTCGTACGCCGCCGCGCAACGACGCCTGCGTACTCAGCGGCGTCGATGGCGAGCCACCGGCCATCACCTCGCCGCTGCGTGGCAGCATTTATGCCTTGCGGCTGAAGTCGGCGGGTGAAGATCGCATCCCCTTTACCGCGAACGCGGACGCCTCCGTCCATGAGATGTATTGGTTCGTCAACGATGCCTATGTCGGACGCAGTGCGCCCGGTGAATCAATGTTCTGGCAGCCAGGCACCGCAGGCAACTATGAAGTGCGGGTGGTGGACGACCGTGGTCGCAGCGACATGCGCCCGCTGGGTGTGAATATCGTCGACTGAGTATCCCCCTGCCAAGCGTCATGCCAGGGAAGGGCGGCACGGCTGCGTTATGCTTGATCGCCTGAACCGAGACAAGCACACGCCCAACGCATGACTTCGTCACCGGCAGTCTCCTATTACCGCGCCACGGCAACGCCGTACGCATCGTTTACGCCGTTACAAGGCAAGGTGGACGCACGCGTCGCCATCGTTGGCGGCGGCTTCGCGGGCCTGCACACGGCGCTGGGTCTGGCCGAGCGTGGCGTGCGTGACGTGGTGCTGCTGGAGCGGGAGCAGGTTGGCTTCGGCGCATCCGGGCGCAACGGCGGCTTCGTGTTCGGTGGCTACTCGCTGGGCGAGCAATCCTTGCTCGATCAGCGTGGGCAGGATGCCGCTCGTGCGTTGTTCCGGATGACGACCGACGCGGTCGCGCGTATCCGCGAACGCGTATCGCGCTATGAGATTCCCTGCGATCTGGTCGACCAAGGCATCATCTGGGCCAACTGGTTCCGCGACCCAGCGGTACTGCGCCAGCGGCAGGAGCTGCTGGAAAAGCACTATGGCGCAGCGTGGGAATGGCTGCCGCAGAACGAGCTTCGCGCGCGCGTCCATAGCACGCGTTATTACGATGGCCTCTACGAGCGTGACGCACTGCACCTGCACCCGCTGAACCTTGCCATAGGCCTTGCAGGCGCAGCGGCGGCGCAGGGCGTGAGCGTCCATGAGAACACCGATGTCTGGCAATTGCGTCGCGAAGGTTCGCGTTGGCGGATCGAAACTGCGCAGGGTTCGGTGCATGCCGATCAAGTCGTGCTGGCGTGTGGTGGCTATCTCGCAGGTCTCAAGCGGCAGGTCGATCGAGCCATTCTGCCTATCGCCACGTATGTGATGGTGACGGAGCCGCTGGGCGATCGCATCAACGATGCACTGGAAACACGAGCGGCCGTCTACGACTCGCGCTTCGCATTCGATTACTACCGGGCGCTGCCCGATAAGCGCCTGCTTTGGGGTGGGCGAATCTCCGTGCGTGATCGCTCGCCACGCGCAGTACAGCGCCTGCTGATGCAGGATTTGCTGCGCGTGTTTCCACAGTTGAAAGGTGTGCGCGTTGATTACGCGTGGTCGGGCCTGATGAGCTACGCCCGACACCAGATGCCGCAGATCGGTAGCAGCGGCGATGGCCTTTGGTGGGCGCAGGCCTTTGGCGGGCACGGCCTTGCTCCCACGTGCGCAGCAGGTGATCTGTTGGCATCTGCTCTCGCGGAGGGTGATGACCGTTGGAAGCAGTTCGCGCCGTATGGACTGGATCGCACCTATCGCCCGTTTGGTTACCTGGGCGCACAGACCAGTTATTGGTGGCAGCAGGGCAAGGACTGGTTCAAGACACGATTGGAAGGATGAGCAGGATGGAAGCGAAGTCGCAGGAAGAAATCAGCTGGGCTGATTTCGAGAAAGTGTTGATCGTGGCCGGCACCGTCACGCGCGCGGAGCCGTTTCCCGAAGCGCGCAAACCCGCATGGAAAGTATGGGCGGATTTCGGGCCTTACGGCGAGAAGAAGACGAGTGCGCAAATCGTGCAGCTGTATCGCGCCGAAGATCTGGTCGGTCGCCAGATCGTGGGTGTGATCAATTTCCCTGAGAAGCAGGTGGGGCCGTTCCGTTCCCAATTCCTGCTGACCGGCTTTCCAACCGACGACGGCGTGGTACTCACCGCCGTCGAACGGCCCGTTCCCAACGGTACTCGTCTGGCCTGATTAACCGGCTTGCAACGCCGGTTGCAGATGGGAGCGGCGATTGATCATCAGCGCCAATCCCGCTGCGATCAGGCCGGTGACGCCAGCGACCACGAAGGGCTGCAGATAGTCGCCATTCTGCGTGCGCAAGGCGCCGGCGAAGAACGCGGCACTCGCCGCGCCAATCTGATGGCCGGCCGCCACCCAGCCGAACACCACAGGTGCATCGCGATCGCCAAAGGCTTCGGTGGCGAGACGCAGTGTGGGCGGTACCGTGGCAATCCAGTCGAGGCCGTAGAACATGCCGAACAACGACAGGCTGGCGAACGAGAAATCGGAGTAGGGCAGCCAGATCAGCGACAGCCCGCGCAGGCCGTAATACACGAAAAGCAACTTGCGTGGGTCATAACGGTCGGTGAGCCAGCCCGAGAGCGTGGTGCCGATGAGGTCGAACGCGCCCATCATGGCGAGCAGGCCTGCCGCGCGCACTTCCGGGATGCCGTGATCGCCGCACATCGCAATGAAGTGCGTGCCGATCAAGCCATTGGTGGTGAAGCCACAAATGAAGAACGTGGCGAACAGGAACCAGAAGGTGCGTTGCTTCGACGCCGTGGCCAGCGTGCCCAAGGCAATGGACAACAGGTTGCCACGCGGTGCGGCATCAGCTTCGTCCTCCGTCGCGCCATACGGGCGCAGACCGATGTCGGACGGGCGCTCCGGCAGCAGCCACCACGCCAGCGGAATCAGCAGCGCACAACCCGCCGCAACGGTCCACACCACTGGGCGCCAGCCACCGTGCTCGGCGATGGCGGCCAACGCGGGCAGAAAAGCCAGGGTGCCAGTAGCCGTGCTCGCTGTGAGCAGGCCCATCATCAGGCCACGGTGCGTCACGAACCATCGGTTCACTACGGTTGCGCCAAGCACAATGGCCACACAACCCGAGCCAATGCCGGAGAACACGCCCCAGCTCAGCATCAGGTGCCAGGGTTGGGTCATCCATGCGCTGGCCGAAATGGACAAGGTCATCAGCACCAGCGCGCTAATCAGGGTGCGACGCACGCCCACCGCCTGCATCAGCGCTGCGGCAAACGGGCCGACCATGCCGTACAAGAAGATGCCCAGCGCGGCGGAGAGGGAGATAGTGTCCCTGCTCCATCCGAAGGCCTTGCCCAGGGGCAGGATGAGCACGCCGGGCGCGGCGCGGACGCCAGCGGCGGCAAGCAGGGCCAGGAAGATCACGCCGGCGACGACGAAGGCGTACTTCTGGCCGAAAGGGCGGGTGCGCTGTATAGTCATGTTACCGGTCGGTACGTGGAGTTGCTGAATCGTACGTACCGATCGGTAACATTGTCAACAGCCGTGTGCCATGTCGATCAAAGATTTCCCATTTGAGCCCGCCGAACCTGCTGCGGAAAGCAAGCCCAAGGCCGCCGAGCGCATACGCCGCACGGCCCGTGAGTTGTTCTACCGCGAGGGTATCCGCGCCATCGGCGTGGAGGAAATCGTTACAAAGGCCGGCGTCACCAAACCAAGCCTCTACCGCAGCTACGCCTCCAAGGACGATCTCGCCGCGGAGTACCTGCGTGACTACGAAGTGGCGTTCTGGAAGGTGTTCGAAGCGGGGGCTGAGACGCATCCGGATGACGCGCGCGGGCAACTCATGTCCTACATCGAGGGGCTAGCCCATCGCGCCACGCAATCGGGTTACCGCGGCTGCGGGCTTACCAACGCAGTGGTGGAATATCCCGGTGACGACCATCCGGCCCGCAAGGTCGCCGAAGAGCACAAACACAAGTTTCGCGAGCGCCTCATCGAGTTGTCGACGGCGATGGGGGCAAGGGAGCCGGAGGTCCTCGCAGACGGCCTGCTGCTGCTGCTCGAAGGCACCTACGCCTCGGGACAGATGTTCGGGTCGCATGGACCCGCGGAGTCCCTTGTCAAAATTGCCAATCAGCTGATTGACGCGTCAGTGCGCTGAAGGCAGTGACATCAGTCGGTCGATTTCTTCTGACTGTCCAGCCACACGCCCAGGCCTTGCGCATTGAGCTCCACATCCATGCCCAGTAGAACGAGCAGGGACTCACGGTCGCCCGTCCAACCATGGGCCTGCGCGCGCGACAGATAGAGGTCGGTCAACGCGGCCTTCATCGCCTCGTGTCGTTGCGCTGTATCCAGTGATTGCGCTTGCGCTGCGATGGCGATGGACACCATGGCATCGATCTGCGCGTGCAGATCGCCGGCCAGCTTCTCGACGTTTTCGATGCGGTCGAAATGGGTGATGTACATCGCCGAAGGGTTCAGGCCAACCAGGCGTCGGATCGACGCATGCAGTGCATCCGGGTCGAACTGCACCGGTGTCGTCGTCGGCAGAATGAAGGGGCCGTTCGCCGTATCGAGCTCGCGATACGAGAGACCGAACGTATCGCCGGTAAAGCACACGTTCGCTCGCTGGTCGTACACGCTCAGGTGATGTCGCGCGTGTCCCGGTGTGTCGAGGCAGAGCAACGGCCGTCCGGCGAGCGAAACCACGTGGCCATCCGGTGCTTCGACCACGCGTTCGGTGGGAATGGGGCGCAGCCGTCCATACGTGGCTTCCATCACTTCCTCGCCGTAGACCGCCGAGGCACCCGCCCATAGCTGGCTGGGATCGATCATGTGCCGCGCGCCGCGTGGGTGCACTACCAGGCGCGCGTTGGGCAGTTGAGCGATCAGTTGCCCCGCGCCGCCGGCGTGATCGAGATGGACGTGTGTGAGAATCAGCCAATCGACATCAGCGGGCGCGAGCCCTGCATCGTCGAGTGCCTTGAGCATGCGAGGCACGCTATGGTTGGTGCCGCAATCGATAAAGGCGGCTCGGCCTTCCTCGACAAGCAAATAAGCCGCATCGAATCGCGGACGAACGAAGCCGGTATCGATGGTGTGGATGCCGTGATTCATCGCCAACCTCGCGCAGGAGTATCACGCGAGGTTAGCAAGGTCGCCCCGATGGTTCACTTCCACCTTGGTCGGAAGGGCGGCAGACGTTGTCGCCTGCCGCTCTATCTCACGGTGCGCTGTCGACCAGCACCAGTTCCGAGTCTTCGAGTGCGGTCACGGTCAGCTTCGTTTCATCGCGAATCGCCGCGCCGTCACGTGTATCGAGCGTTACGCCATTCACGTCGAGCTTGCCCTTGGCAGGCACCAGGTACGCATAGCGACTGCCGTCGAGCTCATACACCGCCGTCTCACCAGCCTTCAGCGTCGCGCCGAGCACGCGGGCATCGGTACGCAGGGGCAGGGCGTCGGTGTCTTCCTTGAAGCCACTGGCCAGCGTCACGAATCGCCCCGAGCGGTCGCCCATCGGAAACGGCTTGGTGCCCCACGATGGCGGGTTGCCGTGATCATCGGGCATGATCCAGATCTGGAAGATCTGCGTGTTGCTGTTTTCGAGGTTGTACTCAGCATGCGTGATGCCCGTGCCAGCACTCATTACCTGCACATCGCCCGCGACCGTACGACCCTTGTTGCCAAGGCTGTCCTGGTGGGTGATCGCACCTTCGCGAACGTACGTGATGATTTCCATGTCTGCATGGGGGTGCGGCGGGAAGCCCGTCTGCGGCGCGATGGTGTCGTCGTTCCACACGCGCAGTGCACCCCAGCCCATGCGGCCCTGGTCGTTATAGCTGGCAAACGAGAAGTGATGCTTGGCATTGAGCCAGCCGTGGTTGGCTCCACCCAGACTATTGAAAGGTCGACGGTCGATCATGCGGCACTCCTTGATGATGGGACGCGCTGGTAAAGCGCCTGACATTCAAGATAAGTCGGAAAGGCGCAGATGCCAGACCGCACAAATCGGACGGACTGTTGCCCATGGGAGACGCCTGCGCGTGGTTGCAGATGAAGGCTGCCATTCCGTACGTCCTCGGAACGCGATGCCTAGCCCCCGGCCGCATCACGGGGAAGGTGAAAAAAGTCTTCCCAAGGTCTTCACAAATGCCATGGTTCTGCTATTATTTCTGACTCCGATGCGGGAATAGCTCAGTTGGTAGAGCACGACCTTGCCAAGGTCGGGGTCGCGAGTTCGAGTCTCGTTTCCCGCTCCAGTTTTCTGCAAAACCTCGGTATTCCGGGGTTTTGTGTTTTCAACGGATAGTAATCGTGTTTCAGGTTACGATTCGGATGTAATGGCCTGGTGGCAGAGTGGTCATGCAGCGGCCTGCAAAGCCGCGTACGCCGGTTCGATTCCGACCCAGGCCTCCATTGCATCAACGACTTAGGCGCCCTTGGGCGCCTTTTTTGTGCGCGGAAATGCGGTGGAGCAGGTCCTTTATTAAGTCAGGGTCCCGGTTTTTGTGTGCTCCAGCCCCGTGCAATAAGCTCTCGGTGTCTACCCACGCCGATTCGTGATGATTCCGCCCTCTGTTTCCCGCTATACCGAGGTGGCTACACCCATCGCTTTGCGTGAGCGTGTGCAATGCACGTGGCAGTTCCATCAGGGCAATCTCGATACCCATCCCACACAAGTACTACCGGATGGATGCGTCGATTTCATTTGGAATGGAAGTAGCCTTTTCGTGGCCGGACCAGACAGCCGTGCGGCCATAGCGACGCTGGCGCCTGGCAGCACTCTTACGGGCGTGCGCCTGGCTCACGGCACGGCTGCGGGACTGTTGGGGCTGCCTCTTCATCACATCACCGATCAACGCGTGCTGCTATCGGACATCTGGGGAAGCCGCCATAGCGGGGACTGGGAACTTCAGCTCCATGAAGCGATGGACCCAGCGGAGGTATTGCATGCCTTGTGCCTCAGTCGTGAGCTGACTGCAGACCGTCAAATGCAGTGGATTTTTTCCATGCTGCAAAGCCCCTCGGCACCACGAGTTTCAGCGCTGGCCGCCGCTCTCAACATGACCGAGCGTTCATTGCGGCGTCGGTGCCAGCAAGTTGTTGGTTATGGTCCGAAGACATTGGACCGCATATTGCGGCTCCAGCGATTTCTGAAGTTGGCCCCGCAACATGCCACGCTTACCTCCGCGGCATTGGAGGCCGGCTATGGCGATGCGCCTCATCTGGTTCGCGATAGCCAGCTGTTGACTGGCCTGACCCCAAGCGAGCTTGTGGCGCGTCACGTTCGTTGATGTGTCCGTTTTCGCCAAGCCAGCAGCCATAGCGCTACGCAACAATGACGCCTCCACTACTTTGTGAGTGCGCCATGTCTCGTACCGACCAGCATCACCGAATTGACTACATCGAATTTGCCGTAGCCTCGATCGAGGCGGCAAAGCGTTTTTATGGTCGTGCGTTCAATTGGACATTTCAGGACTACGGTCCTGATTACTGCGAGTTCCGCGATGGTCGACTCACGGGTGGTTTCTACCATGGCACTCCGCAACCGGGCGGCGCACTCGTCGTGCTGTACTCGAACGATCTCGATGTGACCAGGGCAGGTATTGAGGCCGCTGGAGGTCGCATCGTTCGGCCGATCTTCGATTTTCCCGGCGGCCAACGCTTTCACTTTGTTGATAACGATGGCTATGAGTTGGCCGTCTGGTCTGAGGTTTGAGCAGAATAGATCGTGCGGTGGGCTTGGTAATCGTGGCGAGGTGATGTTAGGGCGTCTCTTTCAGGCGGCAGCGAGAGTCGGCTGATCCGGTTTCTTGAAGCGTCTGTTACATCAAGCACGAATCTTGCGCACAGAATGACGCCGGCTATGCACATGCGAGCCGGAGTGACTTTCTATGAGCAACGCTCAGTTAGTTTTAAGGCGGAACCGTCACGGGAAGCTGGGTCTCGGGAGAGACGAGTACTCCGTGTTGAGCCTGGCCTCGATGTTGACGATCCATGTGTAGTATTCGACATTGAGGCCATAGCGCTCTTCGGCGATGACATCGCAGCAAAGTCGCCATCCTGGCCCAATATCTGCTGCCAGAGCATCGAGCTCCGATCGGATCCGATTTTGAGCGTCGATCACCCGCGCTCTTACCTGTTTGGTATCCACGACTCCCCCTTGGTTCACGGCAGCTATCGACTGCCGTACAAGCCCGCCGCATGCCCCTCGCATGGTGCTGGCCTTGCTTAGACGTTTTCACGTGGAAGAACGGAAATGGGCACGCGAAGCCATTGCATCGGCTGGTCGCCCAGGGGAGGCGGTTTTCTCGCTGTGATGCAGTGAGTGCGCGCTGCCACTGAAGCATGGCGCGCAGAGAAAAGGGCCCGCGTCGCCGCGAGCCCTCTATCACTGGTAAAGATGGCGGAGTCCGGACCTATGGTCCCGCGCAAGTGCCCGATATCTAGCGTGGAGCACTCATTTCTTGGCCGTCGAATACGCCCGACGCCAGGTCACATAGCGTTTCGTCAGTGCGCGCGTTTTGATCCGGTCGAGCAACAGACTCGTGCTGGGCCACAGGCCCGCCGAGGGTGCTCGCCCCGCGCCCATGCGATGAAGCTGGCGGCGAACCGTGGCCATCGTGGCGACGCTGGCGAACGCTTTGTTCTTCCAACCGACAACGACCGGCGCTACGGCGGTTTCGGCCGTTTGCCAACGCTTGGGCAGATCGGGTTGGTAGGCGAGGGCGGTGCCTATGCCGACCAGGCTCATGCCGCCGGCCAGTACGTTCTCCGCGATCTCGCGTCGACGAATGCCACCCGTCGTCATGAGCGGCATGCGCGCGACCTTCGCGAGCTCGGATGCAAATTCCAGAAAATAGGCTTCGCGAGCCAGCGTGCGTCCGTCGGCGGTTCGACCCTGCATGGCGGGGCTTTCATAGCTGCCGCCCGAAAGTTCGAGCAGATCGATATCTTCATGGTTGAGCAGTTCGACTACCGCGATAGCGTCCGCCTCGCTGAAGCCGCCGCGCTGGAAGTCGGCGCTATTGAGCTTGACCGAGACAGCAAACGACGGCGCTGCCGCCTTGACCGCGCGAACTACCTCGATGAGCAGTCGGGCGCGCTGTTCCAGCGACCCGCCATAGTCGTCCGTGCGTTGGTTGGTCAGCGGTGATAGGAACTGAGAGAGCAGGTAGCCGTGAGCCGCATGGATCTGCACACCATCGAACCCTGCCTGTTGCGCAGCATGTGCCGTGGCGGCGAACCGGCGAATGATTTCTTTGATCTCTTCGCTCGTCAGCGCTTTGACCGGCGCAAACAAGGCGCCAAGCTTGCCCATCTGCAAAGGCACTTCTGAGGGTGCATACCCTGGGTTTCCCAAGTTCGCATAGGTCTGGCGACCAGGGTGGTTGATCTGCATCCAGATCCTTGCGCCGCCAGCGAGGGCCGCGTCCGCCCACGCCTTGTAAGGCGCCAGCGGGGTGGTGTCATCAAGCACGAGCCCACCCGGCCCTGTCAGCGCATCGGGTGCAACCATCACATTGCCTGTGATGAGAAGCCCTGCGCCACCTTGGGCCCATCGGCGGTACAGCGTATGCGTTGGCTTGCCGGGAAGCTGTCCGGGTTCGGCCAGGCCTTCCTCCATCGCGGCCTTAGCGATTCGGTTCTTTAGCGTCTGGCCGCCAGGGAGGGTCAATGACTCGAAGAGGGGGTGTTGACGTGACATGGGCGAGGGAGCTGGAAGTGGCGATGCCGGCAGTCTAAGATTCAAGTTGACTTGAAGGTCAAGGGTTATGTATGCGCATCGGTGAACTGGCAAAACAGACGGGCATGAGTACCTCTGCCATCCGCTACTACGAAGACAGTGGCCTGCTGCCAGCCGGCAAGCGAGGTCTCAACCAGTACCGCGACTACGACCAGCAAGCGGTCGAACGACTTCAGTTCATCCAGCTTGCTCAGCGCCTGGGGTTCTCGCTAGACGCGTTGCGCAGCCTCTTTGATAGATCTGAGGATGAGTTGCCGCACGAGCAAATCCTGGCGGGGTTGGAGAGACGCTTGACCGAGATCACCCAGCTTCGCGCCGAACTGGCGGAGCAGGAGCGCGAACTGCGCCGGTTGGCGCAAGCGTGCAGGGAAAGCTGGGCACGCGGGGAGTGTGTTGAAACGTCAAGCCTTGGCGCCGGCCAGCGAAGCAAGCGCGCGCCGCTCAAGCGCAAACCTTCGACCTCGCTCGCTCGTTGATGCCCGTCGAAGCGGGTAGCGCTTGACTGGACCTAAGTCCAGATGCGCTACCATGCGCCGCCATGCGCTTCCGCTATCGCCTCAGCCGTCGTCGTCGCCTCCTTTGGGTGGGGATGGTGGTGTTCTGCCTGCTGTTCCAGCAGTTGGCGATGGCTGCTTACGTGTGCACCTTGCCCTCGGCTCCCGCCACGCATGAGCTCGCGATGAGTGATTGTGAGGCCATGGGGATGGGCGCATCCCATCACGCGTCAGCGCAGCATCCCGTGGATCCACGTTGCACTGAGCATTGCGCCAGTCACGTACCTGCCACGCCGGATGTCAAGGTTCCCGCGGTGCCGCCGCTGTTGTTGCCGCCTGATTTCGCCGCCATGGCGAAGGCGGTCGTTCGTGCGCCAGTCTGGACGCACTTGCCGGATACCCGTCTCTTTCCCCCGGAATCACCGCCCTCGCTGCGGTTCTGCACCCTGTTGATTTAAGCCCCGATCGCGCTTTGAACGGTGGCCGTGCGCATGC
The DNA here is from genome assembly GCF_002878475.1 of Dyella sp. AD56. Taxonomy (NCBI): domain Bacteria; kingdom Pseudomonadati; phylum Pseudomonadota; class Gammaproteobacteria; order Lysobacterales; family Rhodanobacteraceae; genus Dyella; species Dyella sp. AD56. Next base: position 26,434 of record NZ_NRDP01000024.1, on the reverse strand, counting down.
GCGGCCGTGGTTGCGTGCGATCGGAGTTCATCATGTCCATCCTTTCATACGGCGTACGCGCGATAGTCGCGCGTCGCTGGCGTTGGCTGCCGTGGGTAGTCAGCGCGCTCATCGTTTCACCCGCTTGGGCGGTATCACCTGCGTTGACGCTGGACCAAGCACAGCAACAGGCGCTTTCACATGCGCCACAGATCGAGGCGCGACAAGCGCGGACGACCGCCGCCCGGGAAGAATCGGCGCGTGCCGGTGCCCTGCCGGATCCGCAATTGACCGTAGGCATCGACAATCTGGCCGTCCAAGGGCCGGGTGCCTTCACGGCCGGCGGCGACAGCATGACCATGCGCACGGTCGGCATCACGCAGACCTTGCCGTCGGCAAGCAAGCGTGGCGCTGAGCGTGCTTTCGCTTCGGCGAATGTCCAACTCGCCTCGGCGGCGGAAACCACCTCGACGCTCGCCATTCGGCAACAGGTAGCGGATGCGTGGGTCAGTGCGTGGGGCGCCCATCACGAACAGATGATGCTGGACGCCTTGAAGACCGCCTGGGCGCAGGACGTCGCCATGGCAGAAGCTCATCTGCGCAGCGGTACCGGCAGCGCGGCGGATGTTCTCGCCGCGCGCATGGAAGCCCTCGATCTGGCCAATCGGATTGACACAGCTGCCGCCGACGAAGCACAGGCACGCGCGCGGCTCATGCGTTGGCTCGGCCAGCCAGTCGATCAACCGCTAGGCGACGCGCCGGATTTTGGCGTCCTGCCTGTCGATGAAGCCGCGCTGCTGACACAACTCGATCGCCAGGGAGCATTGCTGGAATGGCCGGCGCGAGAGAGCGCCGCAGAAGCGGCCCTAGACGAAGCGAAGGCTGACAAACACCCGCAATGGTCGGTCGGCATGAGCTACGGCTCGCGCGTGCGTGGCCTTTCCGACATGGTATCGCTGCAAGTGGGTGTCAGCCTGCCGCTGTTTACTCGCAACAGACAGGATCGCGGCATCTCCGCTCGCGCGGCAGATCTCGATGCCGTGCAAGCCGAGCATGAGGATGCACGGCGCGAGCAGGCCGGTGCGATACAGGCGGCCTGGGCGCAATGGCAGGCATTGGGGCAGCAGGTGCGTCGCCATCGCGATGTGCTGTTGCCGCTGGCCGAGGATCGCTCCGCACTCGCGTTGGCTGCTTATCGTGGCGGTGGCGATATCCAGCCGCTGCTGCAAGCGCGACGCGACGAGCTGTCCCATCACGCCGACTACGCCCGTATGCAGGCTGATTACGGCCGCGCCTGGGCGTCCCTTGCTTATCTACTGCCGACCCAAGGAGACGCGCCATGAAGCGCCGGCTCATTCCTATCTTTTGCGCCATTGGCCTGCTCACCGCCGTTGCCGTTGGCTACGGATGGGGCCATCGCTCCACCGCAACGTCCGCTGCAAGCAACGGCACAATGGCCGCTTCTACGCCATCCCAACCCGTGGCGTATTGGTACGACCCCATGGTGCCGGATCAGCACTTCGATAAACCGGGCTTGTCGCCGATGGGCATGCAGATGGTGCCCAAGTACACAGGCGCCAACGACACATCGGGAAGTGTGCGGATTGATCCTGCGACCGTGCAGAACCTGGGTGTTCGCGTGGCCCCCGTGCAACGCCAGGTGCTGGAGGGGGAGATTCAAGCACCCGGCACCGTGACATGGAATCTGCGCGAGGCCATCACCGTCAGTGCAAGGGCGGACGGCGTCATCACACGGCTGCACGTTCGCGCGCCGTACATAACCGTCGCCGCCGGTGAGCCACTCGCCGATCTGCTGGCGCCGTCATGGAGCAGTGCGCTCGCCGAGTCGGACGCATTACGGCACACGCAATCACCGGATGCACAGGCACTGCGCGGCGCTGCGCAACAGCGCTTGCAGGTGCTCGGCCTGACGTCTTCCGATCTCAGCGGTGCGCGCTCGGTCGATGGTGGTGTGACGTTGCGCGCACCGCAGGCCGGCGTGATCACCTCGCTCGATGTCCGCGAGGGACAGCGTGTAACGGCAGGGCAAACGCTGATGACCCTCAACGGCCTGACTTCCGTGTGGATCGAAGCGGTGGTGCCTCAGGCGCTCGCTGGGCGATTGTCGTCGGGCACACCAGTAACGGTCAGCACGGATGCACTTCCAGGACAGCGTGTAACGGGTAACGTCGAAACCTTGTTGCCGGATCTGGATCCCACTACACGCACACAGCGAGCGCGCATTGTGCTCGCCAACACCACGGGTCATCTCGTTCCTGGGCAATTCGTCCGGGTCGCCTTCACACCCATGTCGAACGCACCTGTACTCGTGATTCCCACCGATGCGCTGATAGCTACCGGTGATCACCCACGCGTGATGGTGGCGCTTGGCGATGGGCGCTTCCGTCCGGTGATGGTGCAGACCGGCCGCGCCGCCGGAGGCTACACGGAGATCGTGGCCGGCCTGCATGAAGGTGAGCGGGTGGTCGCATCGGGCCAGTTCCTGATCGACTCGGAGGCCAGTCTTTCAGGCGCGCTGGAGCGCCTTGATGCCGATGACGCCGCTCCGGCTGCAGCGAGCAGTGCCTCCATGGGAGGTGATCGATGATCGCCCGCCTGATTCGCGCATCGATGACACATCGTGCACTGGTTCTTCTCGCTGCGCTGGTGCTGGCCGCCATCGGCTTGTTCGCCGTGCTTCACACGCCGATCGATGCCTTGCCCGATCTCTCCGACACGCAGGTCATCATCCGCACCAACTGGCAGGGACAGTCGCCGCAGGTCGTCGAGGATCAGATTACCTATCCATTGGCGACGACCATGCTGTCTGTGCCGGGTGCCACGGCCGTGCGCGCTTACTCCTTCTTTGGGGATTCCTACGTCTACGTCTTGTTCGACGAACACACGGACCTCTACTGGGCGCGTTCGCGCGTGCTGGAGTACCTGAGCCAGGTACGCGATCGCTTGCCCGCTGGCGTCAATCCTGCCTTGGGGCCCGACGCTACGGGCCTTGGATGGATCTACGAGTACGCCCTGGTGGATCGCACTGGCCAACACGACCTTGGACAACTACGTGCGCTGCAGGACTGGTTCCTGCGCTATCAACTCAAGACCGTGCCGGACGTTGCGGAAGTCGCGAGCCTGGGTGGAATGGAACGGGCGTGGCAGATCGTTCCCGATCCGCAAGCGCTGGCTGCGCGGCGGCTGACGGTTTCATCGCTGGTCGAGGCCGTGCAGGCTGCGAATGGTGCGGGTGGCGGTTCGGTAATCGAACAGGGTGAGGCCGAACTGATGGTGCGCAGCGAGGGCTATCTGCACACCCAGAATGACTTCGAGCATGTACCGCTGGGCGCGAGTCAGGACGGCGTGCCCATCCTGCTGCGTGACGTAGCTACCGTGCGTCGCGGCCCCACGTTCCGTCGCGGCGTGGCCGAGCTCGATGGTCAGGGCGAAGTCGCTGGCGGTGTCATCGTGTTGCGCTCTGGCAAGAACGCACGCGCCGCGATCGCCGCCGTCAAGGCTCGGCTGGCCGAACTGCAACACAGCTTGCCGCCCGGCGTGAGCATCGTTCCCACCTACGATCGCGCGCAGCTGATCGATGCGGCCGTCGATAACCTGTGGGGCAAGTTGGCGGAGGAGTTCCTGGTCGTTGCGGTGGTGTGTGCACTGTTCCTTGGCCATTTACGGTCTGCGCTGGTCGCGGTGATCACCTTGCCTCTCGGTGTGTTGACCGCCTTCGTCGTGATGCATCTTCAAGGCCTGTCCGCCAACCTGATGTCCCTGGGCGGCATTGCGATTGCGATTGGCGCGATGGTGGATGCCGCGGTGGTGATGATCGAGAACGCACATAAACATCTCGAACAATGGAGTCACGCGCATGATGGCGAGGTGCCGAGCGGCGCCACACGTTGGGCGCTGATGACCGAGGCCGCCGTTGAGGTAGGGCCGGCACTCTTTGTCAGCTTGCTCATCATCGCGTTGTCTTTCGTGCCGGTGTTTGCACTGGAAGCGCAGGAAGGCCGGCTATTCAAGCCCCTGGCTTTCACCAAGACCTACGCCATGGCGGCAGCAGCGGGTCTGGCGGTGACATTGGTGCCCGTGCTGATGGGGTATTTGATACGGGGCCGCATCCGCTCCGAACAGGCCAATCCGCTCAACCGTGCGTTGATCGCGCTCTATCGTCCGGTTCTGAACGCCGTGCTTCGCTATCCAAAAACGGTTCTGCTGCTCTCCGCTGCATTGCTGCTCAGCGCGGCATGGCCACTGAGCCGGTTGAGCAGCGAGTTCATGCCGACCATGGACGAAGGCACGCTGCTCTACATGCCAACAGCCTTGCCGGGGCTTTCCTCGGGCAAGGCTGCGCAGTTGTTGCAGCTGACCGACCGGATGATCAAGACCGTGCCCGAGGTCGATCACGTGTTCGGTAAGGCAGGGCGAGCTGAAACCGCGACAGATCCCGCGCCGCTGGAGATGTTCGAAACCACGATCACCTTCAAGCCCAAGGATCAGTGGCGCCCTGGCATGACGATGGCCAAGCTCAAGGAAGAGTTGGACCGCGCAGTGAAAGTGCCCGGCCTGACCAATCTGTTTGTGCCGCCCATCCGCAATCGCATCGACATGCTTGCCACGGGCATCAAAAGCCCCATCGGCATCAAGGTGCTGGGGCCTGATCCGCGAACCTTGCAGCGCGTGGCAGATCAGGTCGAAGCGGTGGCGCGACAGGTGCCGGGTGTCGGCTCGGCCATTGCCGAGCGCGCAGCGGCCGGGCGCTATGTGGATGTGCGTGTGCGCCGAGACGAAGCCGCACGCTACGGCCTGACACAGCAGGCCGTGCAAGCGGTGATCGCGACCGCTGTCGGCGGCGATGCCATTGGTGAGTCGATCGAAGGACGCGAGCGCTATCCGATTTTGGTGCGCTATCCGCGGGAGGCTCGCGACTCCGTTGCTGCCTTGACGACGTTGCCGATCGTAGCGCCGGGTGGCGCCCAGTTGACGCTCGGACAGATCGCCGACATCGCGGTGACTGCCGGTCCATCGATGCTCAAAAGTGAAAATGGCCAACTCGCCACCTACGTGTACATCGACACGGCGGGGCGTGACCTCAGTGCCGTCGTACACGATCTCCAACAGGCGGTAGCACGCAACGTGGCGTTGCCGCCGGGAGTTACGCTGGCTTGGTCGGGGCAGTTTGAATACCTCGCACGCGCCATGAGTCGATTGGCTTACGTGATCCCCGCTGCGTTGCTGATCATCTTCGGGTTGATCTATGCCGTCTTCCGACGAGTCAGCGAGGCGGTGCTGATCATGATCAGCGTGCCACTGGCGCTGGTCGGTGGCTTATGGCTGATTCTGGTGCTTGGGCATGCCATTTCAGTCGCCACCGTGATTGGCTTCATCGCGCTCGGTGGCGTGGCTGCGGAGTTCGGCGTGGTGATGCTGTTGTACTTGCGCCACGCCTGGGATCAGCGCGTGAGCGCACATCCTCAGGCTGACATCACCGACCTGCATGACGCCATTCGCGAGGGCGCGGTGCAACGCGTGCGCCCCAAGGCCATGACGGTGGCGGTGATCCTGGCAGGTTTGTTTCCCATTCTTCTGGGCCATGGCGCCGGCTCGGAAGTCATGCAACGCATCGCCGCCCCCATGGTGGGCGGCATGCTCACGGCGCCGCTGTTGTCCATGTTGGTCATCCCCGCGGCTTTTCTCCTGATGGCGCAGCGACGTCTGCGCCACACCTCGGTCGCATCCTCCATTCCCGTCACTCAAAGGAATCTTCACGTATGAAAGCCATGTTTCTCGCCGCCGCCATGGCGACCGCACTGACCGCCACTCCCTCCATCGTGTTCGCACAAGACAGCATGGCGGCCATGCCGGGTATGTCGCACGCGACACCGCCGACTGACGCTCAGGGTCAGGGTGTGGTGAAGGCCATCGATACCTCCAAGGGCACTGTCACCTTGCAGCATGAAGCGATCACAGCCATTCATTGGCCGGCGATGACCATGGCTTTCAAGGTGGCGACGCCAGCCATGCTTCAGTCGGTCAAGGTGGGCGACAAGGTGCGCTTCACCGTGCATCCGGCGGGCATGGATAGCACGGTCACTTCAATGCAATCGATCCCGTAACCCAAAGACGTCGGGCCGCTTAGGCGGCCCGACAGTTGTCTTGTCATGAAACGGAAAACTTGCTTGTCATATTCACGCGGGACTAACGCGCGCGTTGACGGGCATCGCGTTATTCAACTGACATAAGTTACCGTTACCTTCTTTCGGGATGTTCGCGTGACGGCGTTCGACGCAGGGACCAGTCATCCGGTCTTGGGGAAGTACTTCATGTCGCACGCCTGGTGGGCGCTCGTGTTGTCGGGTTGGCTTTGTTGGGGGACGAGCCATGCAGGTGGGTTGCAGTCAACGATCGACATGGCTTCAGGCGCTTCGGCAGGCCTCTATCGATTCGACATCGGCCCGCAGCCATTGAGCGCGGCCGTGAAAGCATTCAGTGACGCGACCGGGCAGTCGTTGCTTGTAGATGAGCGACTGCTGGTCGGGAAAATGTCGCCCGGCGTGCGTGGTGAGTTCACCACGGAAGATGCCTTGCGACGATTGTTGGCGGGCACCGGCCTACGCGAACGCTATGCGTCCGACAAGGCGTTTACGCTCGAATCGTTCGACAGCGCAAATGAAAGAAGCACGAACGAGCATAGTTCGCCAGACGAGAGTGATACCGCATGGGAAGTCTATGGCGCGTCGTTGCAGGCTTCATTGGAACAGGAATTGTGCCGGGTTCCGGACGCTAAGCCCGGTGGCTACCGGCTGGCATTGCAGGTGTGGGTCGATGAAGAGGGCAGGGTGAATCGCGTGCGATTGCTTGGCAGCACCGGACTGCAGGCGCGGGATGCCGCGATCAGCCAGGCGCTGGAGGGTATCCGGGTAGCGCCGCCGCCGTCTGGCCTCGGTCAGCCCATGACCTTGCTGCTGTTGCCCACGGGAAAGTCGCATGCATTGCATTGCGACACGCCCGTGGCCGCGCGCGGCTGAGGACAGCCGGATGGAAACGCCGACGCTGTCGTTGCTTGGTCTATTCATGGAGTGGCAGCCCGAGCTGCGCCGTCGCCTACGTCGCCGGTTGGGTTCCGACGAACTCGTTAATGATGTTCTGCAGGAGACCTATCTGCGCGTAGAGCGGATGAGCGATGACTCCGTTGTGTCGCATAACCCAGCAGGTTATCTGTTCCGCATGGCGCTGAACGTTGCCGCCGACCAGCGGCAGGCCGAGTCGCGGTACCTGACCGGCGAGGAGGTCGAAGACCTGCTGCACTTCGCTGACGACTCGCTGGACCCCGCGCGCATTGTCCATGCCCGGCTTGAGGTGGCCGCGCTGGAGCGCGCCATGGGTGAGCTTACGGCGCGACAGCGCGACATCCTCATTGCCGCCCGGGTCGATGACCTGCCGCAGCAGGAAATCGCCGACCGTTTCCGCATTTCCGTCCGCATGGTGGGCAAGGAATTGAGGCGGGCGCTTGAACATTGTGGACGGCGTCTCGATCGGCGTGTGGTTCAGCGGTTCGGTCCCGGCGCCGGAAAAGAGTCTTAAGGGTATGACGTCACGTTCTTCCAGCCTGGGCCACGACTCCACGCTTCGCCGCGAGGCGCGCGATTGGCTGCTCCTGCTGACCTCGGGGCGGGCCACTACGGACGATGCCGCGGGGTTCAAACAGTGGTGCACTCTGAGCACCGAGCATGCGCAGGCCTTCGCGGAAACGCGCCTGATGTGGGACAACCTGGGCACCGCAGCGCGCAACCTGCGCCAGCGGGAGCAGGCCCCGGCGTCCCGGCGCATGACGCGGCGTGCCTTCCTGGGTGGGGCTGTGGCGGCGTCGGCGGCCTTGCTGGTGGCGCAGTCGCCCCTGCATCTGTGGCCCAGCCTTCCGGACGCCATGGCCGATTACCGCACGGCCACCGGCGAACAGCGCCAGGTCGAGCTGACGTCTGGTGTCGTCGTGGAAATGAACACGCAGACCGCCATGAACGTGCGCACGTCCGCCGGGCGTGTCGTGGGTGTCGAGTTGTTGACAGGGGAAATCCAGCTGCAAGTGTCCAGCGCGCTGGCAGGCAGCTTCGACGTACATGCTTTGCAGGGAGGCATCCACGCGGCCTCGGGCGCGCTCTGTAACGTGCGCTGCCTTGATGGCCGGGTGCAAGTTACCGGCCTGGACGGAAACGTCCGCGTGGAATACCAAGGAAGGTCCGAGCTGTTGGGACGTGCCCAGCAGACCGCGTATGGAAGCCATAGTCTGGCGCCCGTGGCGCCCGCCGACACAGACGAAGCGGTCGCGTGGCGGCGGCGCGTGCTGGTGTTCGACAACCGCCCGCTGTCGGAAGTGATCGCAGAGATCAACCGCTATCGACCCGGCCGTATCATCCTGACCAACGATGTATTGGCGGCACGCAAGGTGCACGCGCAGGTATCGCTCAACCAGCTAGGCGACGTCGCGTCGCTCATCCACCAGGCCTTTGGCGCGTCGGTGCGTTCCTTGCCCGGCGGCATTGTGCTGGTGAGCTGACTCCCCACCTCCTTCTATTCGCTGGATCGTTGCATGCGCGGGGCAGAACGCGTCGCTGCTGCGTCGCGTTTCCGCGCGTGACGGCGGAAATGACAGATTCGTGTCCGACGGGGCGAAAACCGGCTGAAACAGTCGCTGACATGAATTTTTCGTGACTTAGTTCAGTCCCGCATGCGGTCCTCCGTCTTTCTGGGCAAGGACGAATGCTAGGGATGCTCTGAACTATTCAACGCGGGTGGCATGACGTGCAGAAAGCCCACAGGGTGTGGGGAGTGATGCAGCCCAGGCTGGCTGCCTGGGCAAGTGACGCACCGCAGCCTGTGGGCTTTCTGCACGTTACCCGCAGGGCCGACTCTATTTGCCTGCTGCGGCGCGCAGCGGCAGGCAAATAGAGTCGGTGACACTCACGTTGAATAGTTCAGGGCATCCCTAGGGGCTGGGATGCCCACTTTCTCTTCCGCCCGGGCCACGCCGGGGCGGTCATATTGGCGAGAGGAAAGGGCGGGCTCACGGGCCCGCCCCGGGGAAGGCTTTGCGTGATGGAAACGAACGACGTCCGGCCGTTTGGAAGGCCATTTTCACGTATGGAGAACGACCTCGTTCCTCGCCACGGCGCGGCGGTTCATGCCGTGGCGCGTGCCTTCACCCGCTCTCATGTGACAGCCGACGCGAATCGGACATGCCTTTGTCGCCTTTCGGTTAGAAATGCAGGCCTACCCTCTCGGTTCGCGCTCGCGCGAAACACGCCGCGAGCGAACAGGGGGCGGGTGTGCGTATGAGCGGCAAGGGAATGGCCTGGCGGCGTTGGTCTTTGAAACCGTTGGCTCTGGCGCTGCTGTGCGCCTGTGGCGCAGCGCAGGCACAGCAGGCCGACACAGCGACGACACAGGCGCCTGCGCGCTTCGACGTTAACGAGTACCTAGTGCGTGGCAATCATCTCCTTGACTCGCTGGAGATCGAGACGGCCGTCGAGCCCTATCTGGGCCCGGGCCGGAGCCTGGACGACGTGCACGCGGCGCGTGACGCCCTGCAAAAGGTCTATCAGGCCAAGGGCTACCAGTCGGTGGTGGTGGAGTTGCCGCCTCAACAGGTGAAGGACGGCGTGCTGCTCCTGCAGGTGGTGGAGAACAGCATCGGCCGCGTGCGTGTGGAGGGGGCGAAGTACCACTCGCCCGAGGCGATCCGCGACGCGGTGCCTGCGCTGGCGGAAGGCAGCGTGCCCAATTTCACCCAGGCCCAGGCGCAGCTTGCCCAGGTCAATGCGCAGCCAGGGCAGCAGGTGGTGCCCGTGCTCAAGCCCGGCGCACTGCCGCAGACCATGGACGTGACGCTGAAGGTCAACGACACCTATCCGCTGCATGCCAGCGTGGAAGTGAATAACGACCACAGCGCCGACACACCTGAGCTGCGCACCATCGCCAACGTCCGCTACGACAACCTATGGCAGGCGGGGCACTCGATCTCCGCGACGTATATCGTCGCGCCGCAGGATCGCCATGCGGCGGAGGTGTATGCGCTCTCCTACCTCGCACCGCTCAACGCTGATTGGTCGCTGGTGGGGTCGGGCTACAAGTCCAACAGCAACGCCAACACGCTGGGTGGCACCACGGTACTCGGCAAGGGCAACTCCGAAACACTGCAAGCCTCGCGCAGCCTGCCTTTGCTGGGCTCCTACAGCCAGTCGCTGTCGTTCGGCATTAGCCACAAGCATTTCGATCAGAACATCACGCTGGGCGAGCAGACGTCCAAGGTGCCGATCACTTACTACCCGCTCATGGTGTCCTACGCCGGGCAGCGCAGCGGCGATCGTTCCAACCTGTCCTTCACGCTGGCCGGCAATCTGGGCCTGAGCGGCCTGGGTAGCTCGCGTACGGAGTTCGACAATCTTCGCTACAAGGGCAAGGACAACTACATCTACGTGCGCTCCGATGTCAGCTACACGCATCTGCTTGGTGGTGATTTCTCGCTGGCGGTGCGCGGCAGCCTTCAGCTCTCCGATTCGCCGTTGATCTCCAGCGAGCAGTTCGCGGCCGGTGGCGCCAGCAGCGTGCGCGGCTATCTGTCGGCGGAGGAAACGGGCGACAACGGTGGCGTGGCGTCGGTGGAACTGCGCAGTCCGTCACTGGCCGACATGGTGGGCCACTTCGTCGATGACTGGCGTTTCCACCTGTTTCTGGATGGCGGGCGCGTCCTGCTGATCGATCCGCTGCCCGAGCAGCAAAGCCGCTTCAACCTGCTCAGCACCGGCGTGGGTACGCGATTCAGCCTGTTCCGCACGATGAGCGGCGAAATCGAATTCGCCTATCCGCTGCATGACGGCGTGCGTACGCGTGCACACGACGGGCAGGTGCTCTTCAGCGTGAAGGCCAACCTGTGAGGGACATGGCCATGACCCGCTCATTACACGGATTTCCGACGCCTAGGGGTAGAACTACGATGCGTTACCTGATCTTTGCATGCCTGCTATGCCTTTCGTGGGCGGCGCGTCCTGCCCTGGCCGCTGATGTTGCCTGGTGGAACGACGACTGGACCTACCGCAAGGCCATCACCATCGACACGACGCCCAAGGGCGCCGCCATGACGCCCGCCACGGGACGCGTGCCGCTGTTGGTCCGCCTGCACTCCGGCAACTTCCAGTTCGACGGCGTGGCGAAGAACGGCGCGGATCTGCGTTTCATTGCCGCCGATGGCAAGACGCCGCTGAACTACGAAGTGGAGACCTTCGATCCCGTCATGGGCGTTGGCCAGATCTGGGTGGATACCACCGATCTGCCGACCAGCGGGCAGCAGACCATCTGGATGTACTACGGCAACGGCAAGGCACCCGTGCAGAGCAGCGGTGCGGCGACGTTCGATGCCGACTACACGCTGGTGTATCACTTCGATGAAGCGGCCGGCGCGCCGCCCAAGGACGCAACGGCTTACGCGAACCACGCGCAGAAGGGCACCGTGCGCACCGTCGACGGCGGCATCGTCGGGCGGGCTGCGCGCTTCGACGGCAGTGCGCCGATCGAATTGCCGGCAAGCACATCGCTCAACGTGACGGACGGCGGCAACTTCACTTTCAGCGCATGGATCAAGCTGGACGCATTGCCGACGGTACCGACGGCGATCTACGCGCGTCGTCAGGAAGGCCGTGCTCTGGTCATCGGCCTGGATGGCGGCGCTCCCTATGTCGAAGTCGATGGCGCCCAGCCGCAGCGGACGTCGGCCGGCGAGCCATTGAAGGCCGGTCAGTGGACGCATCTTGCGGTGACGGGTGAGTCGGGTCATGTTCGTCTTTACGTCGATGGCCGACCGTATGCCGATATGTCGGCGTCGCTGCCGGCGCTGAGCTCGGTGGCTACGCTGGGTGGCGATGCCGCAGGCGCATCCGCACTGGGCAATTTTTCAGGCGAGATGGACGAGCTGCGCCTGTCGCGCGTGGCCCGCCCCGCGGCACTGATCGCTATGGATGCGACCGCTCAAGGTGCGGAATCTCGCCTGCTGCAGTATGGCGAAGACGAGAAGAAGTCGGGCTTCGGCTTCGGTTACTTCGGCATCATCGTGAAGTCGGTGACGGCCGACGCCTGGGTGGTTATCGGCATCCTGCTGGTGATGGCGCTGGTCTCCTGGGTAGTGATGTGGAACAAGGCGCGCTACGTCAGCGGCGTCACCAACGCCAATGACCGGTTCCTTGACCGCTTCCGCACGCTCGGCAGCGATCTGCTCGGCATGTCCGACGAGCGGAACCACGCGCTCGACTTCGCGGATTCCTCGCTGTATCGCCTCTACGAGATCGGCAAGAAGGAAGTGTGGCGCCGTCGCGACAGCCACGGCCGTCTGGTGATCGCGAGCGAGTCGATCGAGGCGATCCGCGCTGTCATGGATTCCACCCTGGTGCGCGAAAACCAGAAGCTTTCGCGCTCCATGGTGATACTGACCATTGCGATCTCGGGCGGCCCGTTCCTTGGCCTGCTCGGCACCGTGGTCGGCGTGATGATCACCTTCGCCGCTATCGCGGCAGCGGGCGACGTCAACGTCAATGCCATCGCGCCCGGCATCGCCGCCGCGTTGCTCGCCACCGTGGCCGGCCTGTTCGTCGCGATTCCCGCGCTGTTTGGCTACAACTACCTGTTGACGCGCAACAAGGCGGTGACGGCGAACATGCAGGTGTTCGTGGATGAGTTTGTCACGCGTCTCGCCGAGCTTCATCGGGATATCGACCAGACCACGGTCACTGCCTGAGGAGAACGGTCATGCAGGTCCAAGACGACGAAAAACCGTACGACGACATCAACATCACGCCCATGCTCGACCTGGCGTACGTGCTGCTGGTGATCTTCATCATCATGACCACGGCCTCCGTGCAGGGCGTGAAGGTAAACCTGCCCAAGGCCAGCGCTTCGGTGAGCCTGGCCAAACCGCAGACCAAGGCGATCACGGTTTCCGACAGTGGGCAGATCTTCCTGGATGCTTTTCCCGTGACCTTGGGTGAGCTGGAGCAGCGCCTGCGCACGCAGAAGGCGATCACGCCTGACTTTCCGGTGATCGTGAAGGGCGACTCCAACGTGCAGTACCAGAAGGTGGTCGACATCCTCGATCTGCTGCGGCGTTTGGATCTGTCGCAGGTGGGTCTGGTCACCGGCAAGCAGCAAAGCTGACGGTGCGAGGACCATCCATGAACGCACCGGCACCAAGTAAGGGCGGATGGAAGCGCTGGCGCGGGCGTCTCATCGTCGCGGCGGTCGTGATCGTCGCCGGACTGTTGCTGTGGAACTTCGCAGGGCATCAAGTCGGTGTGCGGCGCTCAGCGCCGCGCATCGCCACCATCACGCCCTTGCCGCCACCGCCACCGCCACCGAAGGAAAAGCCACCCGAACCGAAAAAGGTCGAAGAGGTTAAGCAGGAAATACCCAAACCCAACGAGCCGATGAAGCCGGTCGACGCCCCCAAGCAAGCGCCCGATCTGGCCAAGCAGGTGTCCATCAACGGCCCGGCGCAGGCGGGCAACGACTCGTTCAACATCGGTGCCGGCGATGGCGGCGGCATGGTGGGCAGCGGCGGCGGCAATGGCGTCGGTGGTGCTTCCTACGAGCAATACCTTGGCTACGCGCTGCAACAGGCCATCGAGCGCGACGACCGCACGCGCCGGCTCGCCTTCGAGGTCAAGGCCAGCCTGTGGATCGAACCGGACGGCCGCGTGTCACGCGTGGAACTGGTAACGCCCAGCGGCTCGTCCAACACCGATCAGGCGCTGATCAGCGTGCTGCAGGGCCTGCATATCGACACGCCACCACCATCCACTTTGCACATGCCCGTGCGCGCGGCCATCCGTGGGCGGCGACCGGCATGAATACCCAGTCTTTGTTCTTCCCTTGCTTGCCGCACGGCAACACCACGCATTGGAGAAAGTCATGAGTTCCAGGAATGCCCTCAGCGCGGGCGCGCGCCTTACGCGCCGTGCACTGTGCGCCAGTATCGCCGTGCTGTTGGCGGCCACCGCACTTCCGACGCTGGCGCAGGACGCCGCGCCGTCGCCCAACGCCACCATCAACCTGATTCGCTTGATGGTGAAGAAGGGCCTGATTTCGCAAGCCGACGCCGATGGCCTGATTACCCAGGCGAACACTGAGGCAACGCAGGCACAGCGAGCAGCGGCCACTGCCCAGGCGGCAAGGCCGCCGGCGGATGGCGCGCAACCGGGCGACGTACGCGTGGCCTACGTGCCGCAAAGCGTGCGCAACGAAATCCGCGATCAAGTGAAGCAGGAAGTGATTGCGCAGGCCAAGACCGAGCACTGGGCCGAGCCGAACGCGCTGCCGGAATGGCTGGATCGCATCAGCTGGTCGGGTGACATCCGCGTGCGCAACGAGTGGTGGCTGTATAGCCGCAACAACTCGCCGTACTTCATCGATTACGCGACGCTCAATCGCAACGGTCCGTTCGACGTCAACCAGATTTCACAGGGCGTCAATCCGCCGATTCTCAACTCGCAGCAAAATCGCCTGAACATCCTGGATATGCAGGCACATCTGGCGATGACCGCGAAGGTAGCCGATACGGTGACGGCAGGTGTGCGCATCGGCACGGGTAACGATAACAACCCGGTATCCACCACGCAGGCCTTGGGCGGCGGCCTCGTCAAGAAGGACATCTGGCTGGACCGCGCGTGGATTCAGTGGCAACCGTATAGCTGGGGCTCGCTGACCTTTGGTCGTATGGCGGATCCGTTCTTCGTCACCGACTTGATCTACTCGCCGGAACTCAACTTCGACGGCATCGCCGGCAAGTTCAAGGTGCCGTTCAACAGCGACTTCGAAGGTTTTGCCACGGCCGGCATGTTCCCGATCCAGTACACGGGCAACAACTCGCCCGCGCAGGGCTTCGGCTATGACAAGAACCAGAGCAACAGCCGCTGGCTTTCTGCCGCGCAGCTGGGCCTGACCTGGCATATCGATGAGGATATGAAGTGGAGTACGGCGTTGGCGTACTACTTCTTCGACGGCATGCGCGGCAAGCTATCGGCGCCGTGCCCGATCTACACCGGCGTCGATTACTGCAGCACCGACGACGATGCGCCGTCGTACATGCTCAAGGGCAACACCCTGTTCCTGCTGCGCGACATCGTGCCGGATCCGTCCTCGCCGAGTAACTATGCGCAGCCGCAGTTTGTCGGCCTGTCGTACGACTACCACCTGGCCAACATCACCTCCACGTTCGATTTCAAGATCGGCGAGACGCCGGCCCGCATCCAGGCGGACTACGTGCGCAACATGGCGTATCACGCCAAGGATGCGCTGACGCGCTACGCCAATGGGCTTGGCACGCCGGTGAACAACTACGAAAGCAGCACCTCGGCCACGGAATCCGGCCCGTACAAGAGCGGCCCGGTGGGCTGGTTGGTGCGCGGCATCCTGGGCAATCCCAACCCGATGGCCGCGAACGAGTGGAATGTCACCTTCGGCTACAAGTACCTGCAGCCCGACGCCGCGCTCGATGGCCTCACCGACGTGAACTTCCATCTTGGCGGCACCAATGCCAAGGGCTTCATCTTCACAGCGGACTATGGCATCGCCACGCGCACCTGGTTGTCGGCCCGTTACTTCAATGCCAAGCAAGTGTTCGGGCCGCCGCTGTCGATCGACGTCGTGCAGCTCGAGATCAACACCAAGTTCTGAGGAGATAGCGCATGAACACCCTGACTCGCCTGGCGATGTCGCTCGCGCTGCTCGGACTGGCCAGTTCGTTGCAGGCCCAGACGCTGGAGGAACAATTGCGCGGGCAGCTGCGTGACACGCGCAGCCAACTGCAGGATCTGCAGAACGAACAGGCTAGCTGGCAAGCACAGAAGGCATCGGCGGAAGGCGAACGCGACCAGGCCCGCAAGGCGCTTGAACAGGCGCAGGCGGAACTGGCCCGGTACAAGTCCGGTGCGGCCGGCGATGGCGCTGCACTGAAGAGTGAGCGCGATGCGCGTCAGCGCGCCGAAGAGGCCGTGCAGCAGGGCAAGGCGGTCGCCGCAACGAACGCCACGCACCTGCAGGATCAGCAGACCCGCAACACCGCGCTGTCGACGCAACTGGACGGCGTCCGCAAGGAGCTGTCCACCTGCACGGCCCGTAACGAAGCGCTCTACAAGGTCGGCAATGAAGTTGTCGATGCCTATGCGCATATCGACATGGGCACGGTGATGGCGTCCCGCCAGCCTTTCGCCGCGTCGGCACGGGTGAAATTGGAGAACGCGGCGCAGGATTACGGTGATCGTCTGTACGAACAACGCTACCGGCCCGCTGCCGAGGCATCGCAGCCGTGATCGCCCCAGGCGCGCGCCGGCGAAAGCCGCTTCGCGCGTCATGGCCAGCTGCCTTGGGGTGGCTGCTGGCCTGCTGGTGCGGTCTGCCGGTGATGGCACAGGAACCAGCGGCACCGTCATCGGCGGCGCCGCCCAGTTGCGTGGACGTCAGCGTCAATCAGCAATCGGTGCTGGCGTTCGACTGTCTCAGTCGCGTGTTGACGGCGGGGGCGTCGCGTCCTTCCGTGCCCGGGCCGGCGTTCGATGCAGTGGCCAACGAGCCCTCCAATCGTCAGGTAGGGCAGTACAACTTTTCCGCCTTGAGCCACCGCATGGGCTCCAACCTGGGCAAGTCGGTGCTGCCGCAGCGGCCACCGGCTGTCTATCCACCCACGCCGGCCGTACTGCTTTCGCCGGGGCATTGAATGCGTGCGCATGACAGCCGATATGACGTTCCCGTGTCCGTGTGATCAGCGCATCAAGGCGAATTGGTTGCTTATGAAGTTTTGGTGACAACGGTTCAGTCGCGCCGCATGGCGGACGTCTTTACTTCCGACATGCGGCGTCTTTTCGAGGGGCTTTCTGAATAGAGGAAAGCGTCTCGTCGCGTTCAGGACGCGTACGCCTGTAGCCATGAAACAACAAGGGATAAGGGTCTCGTGAGCAAGACGGTCAGGTCGCAGCAGGATTCCGCCACATCGTCGCGCGCCGTACCTGGCCGACGCCCACTGGCGCAGTGGATCGCCGCCGCATTGGCGATGAGCGCCATGCACGCCCACGCTGGCGCACCGCCACTGAGCCAGGCCTGGCTTGCCGGGCAGCGCAACGCCAACGTCACGCCGACACCGAACCCCGCAGCGGCCACCGGCACCATGCCGGACACCAGTGGCCTTGCCGCGCAGACCTCGGGACAGTTGTTGCAGCAACGCGTGGTGCAACAGTCCATCGCCAATCTCAACAACGCGGCGGCCGCGGTGGCCGCGCAGATCAGCGCGCAGCAGGCAGCGCAACAAGCCGCCCAGAAACTCACCACGCCCGTACCCGATGGCATTGCAGCGGGTGGCCTCCAGGTGGCGGCCGGTGCCGCGACCAATCCCTTGTTGTGGCAGAACGCCAACGCGCCGGTGCAAACAGCGGCGGCCGGCAAGACGACGGTGCAGGTCAAGCAGACTGCGCAGAAGGCCATCCTCACCTGGGATAGCTTCAACATCGGTCGCAACACCACGCTCTACTTCAACCAGAGCGGCGGTACGCAGTCCGATGGCAGCAACAACTGGATTGCGCTCAATCGCATTCAGGATCCCAGTGGCTCGCCCAGCCAGATCTTCGGTCAGATCAAGGCCGAAGGTACGGTGTACTTGCTCAATCGCAACGGCATTTTGTTTGGTGCTGGCAGCCAAGTGAATACGGGGTCGCTGCTGGCGAGTTCGTTGAACCTGTTCAGTGGCGACGTTGCCACGAGCAATGCGGCGTTCCTGAGCGGTGGCATCGGGGCTCAGTCGACGACCAGCGGTTTCCTGTTCGACGGCATATTCACCGATGGGCGCAACCACGATGTGGTGATTCAGCAGGGCGCATCGATCACGACGGGTAAGCAGGGCTTTGCGCTGATCGCCGCGCCGAATGTCAGCAATGCCGGATCGATCGTTTCCGACGATGGCCAGGCCATACTCGCCGCCGGCACGCAGTTCGGTAATGCCGGTGGTGGCTCCACGACCACGGCGCTCCAGATGGTCAATATGGGCGGTGTCGCCCTGGGCCCTAGCCACGTACCGGGCACGGTGACCAACACTGGCTTGCTCCAGGCCCGGCGCGGCCAAGTGCAGATGTTGGGCTACAACCTCAACCAGGATGGTGTCGCGCTGGCCTCCACCAGCATCAGTTATTCCGGCAGCGTTCAGCTCAATGCCAACGATCTGGGTACTGGCAATTCCACGGGTGTGAGCTACTCGGGGCACGGCGTTTTGGCGCTGGGGTCGCAATCGGTGACTGCCGTTCTTCCAGAGAAGGACGGCAGCACGACCACCTCCACTTCAGCAGCGGACGCTGCGTTCCAACGCAGTACGGTGTCGCTGTCTGGCGGTATCGTGACTTTGCAGCAGGGTTCATTGCTGGAAGCGCCCAGCGCCGCGCTGTCGATTGTGGCTACACTCGAAGCGAATGACGCCCGCCCCACGGCTGGCCGTATCTATATCGATAACGGCGCTGTGGTGGATGTGTCCGGCCTCGCCAACGTCAATCTGCCGATCTCCGCGTTGCTGGTAACGGTGCCGCGCATCGGCCAGAACGAGCTCGCCAACTCGCCGCTGCTACGCAACAGCTTTCTGTATACACAGAAGAACGTGCTGATCGACAGCACGCAAAGTGGTACGCGTGCGGACGGGCTCGACTGGGTGGGCAGCCCCATTCTCAATGTCGCCGGCTATGTGCAGAACATGCCGCGCGACATCACACAGATGATGACCAAGGGCGGCGACATCACGCTCAATGGTTCGGAAGTGATCGTGCGGAGCGGGGCGCAGCTGAACCTTGATGGCGGTTATCTCGCTTATCAGGCCGGCTGGGTGACGACGCCCAACCTGCTGGGAGCCAACGGCCGGATCTATAACGTCGCCAACGCCGATCCCAACATGAACTTTGTGGGCTTCGCGGGCAACTTTGGGGTCGACCATGCCCGCTGGGGTGTCACGGAGAATTACAACAACCCCTTGCTGGCCGGCGTGAGTCGCTGGGATCCTGGCTTCGTCGTGGGGAGCGACGCGGGCAAGCTCAGCGTGCAAGCGGGCGGAGCCTTCGCCATGGATGGGCAGGTGACGGCTCAGGCCTTCGCGGGACGGGATCAGGTCGGGCAGGGCAAGCAGCCGGATGGCGGCTCGTTCAATCTGGATGCTACGGGCGCTTCGTACTACAACCGGACCAACTATGGGACTGGCATATCGCTGCAGCAGACCACGCAACTGCTCGACGACGAGATGCCCGGCTTCGATGCCAGCACGCCGTGGGAGACCTTGCTGACGGCCACCGGTAGCGACGACTCGCGCTTCTGGCTGCCTGTGTCGGCCGACATGGTGCGCGCTGCGGGCTTTGCCCATGTGGGTCTTGTCGCTACGGCATCCAATTCCACCGGCGAGATTGTCGAGCAGGCCGGCACGCAGTTCAGCGTGATGCCTGGTGGAAGCATCTCCCTCACGGGGTCGCATATCGACGTGCTTGGCACGCTGAGTGCTCCCGCGGGAAGTATATCCATCACGTCCATCGGTCCGGCGCCGATTGCGTTCCCAGGGGCTGCGTTGTCCTTGTTGCCGGCCAATATGCCGCACGACGGCAACATCACCATCGGTGCGGACGGCGTACTGAGCACACGAGGTCTTTGGGTCAA
Source organism: Dyella sp. AD56 (assembly GCF_002878475.1). Lineage (NCBI taxonomy): Bacteria > Pseudomonadati > Pseudomonadota > Gammaproteobacteria > Lysobacterales > Rhodanobacteraceae > Dyella > Dyella sp. AD56. The sequence continues at coordinate 6,739 of NZ_NRDP01000024.1, read as the reverse complement.
CGACGCCGGTCGCAATGCGGATGAGTTGGTCGGTGACCGATACGTCAATGGCGGAACGATCACCCTCTCCACCCAGCAGGCGTTGTCCGGAACGGGCAAGGATGGTACCGGTTCGATCAATCTGCGTCCGGGCAGCACATTGGATGTTTCCGGCGGCGGCTATGTCGGGTCCAACGACCAGGTGGAGCTGAGCCAGGGCGTTCCGGTCGGACATGGCGGCGACATAGTGCTGACCACCTATGACAGGATCGATGGGGCCGACGTCTTTGGCGGTTCCGTCTCCGCGCCCTCGGCGCTGAACAGCGGGTCAATCGCGCTCGGTGGCTCGCTGCTCGGTTACGGCTTCAGCGGAGGCGGAACCCTTTCGCTGCAGGCGGTATCGATCAACATCGGCGGCGATTCGACGGCAGTGCCAATGGCCAACGGCCTGTATCTGGATCCGTCCTTCTTCAGCGGCAAGGGTTTCGACAACTACTCGCTTACGGCGATCACCGACGGCACCATTGCGCCGGGCGCTCAGTTGCAGATAAGCAGAAACAACCTGTTGCCGAACTATTCCGCACTCATGGCCGCGCCCACCGGCACGGACCTGTATGCGGCGAATGCCGCGCAGCCCAACGGCATCTACGCAACGGTTGGGGCTCTAGACGCCTATCATCGCTATGTCACCCGCGAAACGTCCGCAGGCCACGGCCCCGGCTTTTCGCTGACGGCTGGTCGTTATCTGGACTGGCTGAAAGTTTTCGGTCAACCCGCGCTGGGAGCGCCGTCATATACAGGGGTCACTGGCTCGGTAGTGCTCGGGACAGGAGCAGACATTCGCACGGATGCGGGCGGTTCGGTAGCGCTGGCAGGCACGCAGGCGACTACCGTGCTCGGCAGTATCTCCGCGCCAGCGGGAACGATCAGTGTTTCCACCAATCAATTGAATCGCGCGGCGGGCTTGCCTGCGCAGACGCAGGAAGTTTGGCTGGGCGCAACGTCGTCGCTGGATGCATCGGGCGTATCGCTGATCAACCCCTGGGCGAGTGCGGTTAATACAGTCGATCCTGCGACCGGTTTGTTGGGGGCGACGGTGCCACGCACCGGCGTCGTGCTCGGGGGCGGCAGCGTGTCGCTGTCGGGCAACGGCGGCTACGTCGTCACGCAGCAGGGCAGCGCCATCAACGTCTCGGGTGCGTCGGACGCCTTTGATCTACCCACCGCCGGTGGCCTGATGGGGGCCACCGCGCAGTACGTCTCGACGCCTGTGTGGAGCGACGCGGGAAGCATCGCTCTAACCGCCGCTGCAGGTTTGTATGTCGACGAAAGCCTGCTTGCACAGGGCGGAAGCTCACAGGCCGAAGGGGGCAGCCTGAGCATCATCGGTTTGACGCATCCTCTCGCGCAAACGGCGGGTGCCGCGGCGAAGGCAATTATTCTGCAGCAATCGGGCATGGTGGTTCCCGCTGGCCTGAAACCGGGTGACGCAATCGCGCAGGGCACGCCGTCGGGCGTCCTGCATTTTGCGGCAGATCGCCTCGTCGGTTCCGGAATCTCGTCGCTGGCGATCGGTCCATCCGGCGAGGCGGCGAACAACCTTGGCACCCAAAGCGTTGTGCCACTGGCATTCGCGGGTGACGTGAACCTGACGTTGGATCGCTCGTTCTCCGCCTACGCTTCCGCGTTCCAGGCACTGCCTGCGGGAGCGACAGTGCTTGCCCTCGGCAATGGTTACGCCGTGGGCAACGGGCATGTACAGATCAATGCACCGTACGTAAGCCTCCTCGGGTCTCCGGTGAATACTTCGGGAACTCCGGTGTTCGTTGCTACCCCGGCTGCGCAGGCAGGCGACGGTACGCTGCAGGTCAACGCCGATGCCATTGACCTCGGCGGCTGGTTGAATCTTCAGCGCTGGGCGAACGCCGACTTCAGCTCCCAAGGCGATATCCGTTTCTATGCCCCGCCAGTTATTGCCTACGTTAGCGGCAAGGAGAACACCGGCCTGCTGTTCACCACGGGCAATCTGCAGTTCCAGGCAGCACAGATCTATCCAGTCAGCGACTACCACTTCGTGATCGATGCCAATGCATCGGGCATCAAGGATGCTTCTGGCAACACGCGGTCCACCAGCGTGACGATCCTGCCCAATGGCAGTAGCGCCACGCCCTTGTCCGCCGGTGGTGCGCTGTTGATCAGCGCCAACGACATCGAGCAGCGGGGCACCTTGCGCGTGCCATCCGGCACGTTGGTACTCGGCGTCAGCGATCCGGTGGCACAGGCCAACGCCTTTGGCGTCGATCCCACGCTGTTCCCGCTCGCCACCACGCAAACGGTGCACCTGGCGCCGGGTAGTCTCACCTCTGTGTCGCTGAGTGGACAAACCGTGCCCTACGGCGCCACGCTGGACGGTGTCGAATGGCGCTACAACGGTGACCCCGTCAACAGCTCGCCCGATCTGACGGCTGCGCCCTCCAAGCAGATCGAGTTGTACGGAGCGTCGCTGTCGCTGGATACCGGCGCCGGCATCGATGTATCTGGCGGTGGCCACCTGCAGGCAGCTGAGTGGGTCAATGGCACCGGTGGGTCGCGTAACGTGCTTTCGCAGTACGGGACGAGTTACAGCAACAGCACCACCGGCACACAGGTGCCGCAGTACGCGGATGGGCGCGCCATCTACGCCATCCTGCCCGGCTATTCGTCACCGGTGGCAGCGTACGACGCTACGTTCCAGAACAGTGGAAACGCTGGGCCGGCAGTGGGTCAGCAGGTCTACCTGTCAGGCGCGCCGGGCCTGCCGGCCGGCTACTACACCTTGCTGCCTGCACAGTACGCGACGTTGCCAGGTGCGTATCGCGTCGTGCAGGACACCAGCGCCATCGATACGGTGCTGGGTCGCAGTGCGGTACAACCCGACGGCACGCTCAGCGTCAGCGGCTACTTCGCCGATGCCTTGAACGGTGCGCGCGATGCACGAAACACGAGTTTCCTCGTGCAGTCGCGTTCTGTGTGGCAACAGTATTCGCAATACACGCTGACCGATGCCGACACGTTCTTCTCGAATCTCGCCAGCAAGAGCGGGCAGATCGCTCCGGCCGCGATTGCCGATGCCGGTCGCCTTGCGCTGGCCGCCGGCCAGACGCTGAACCTCGGCGCGACATTGACGGCAACACCCGCTGCAGGCGGTCGCAGCTCGCTGGTAGATATCGCTGCGCAGGCGATCGAAGTAGTGGACGGCGGCCAGAGCGGTGACGCCGGCTACCTCACGCTTTCTGCCGACGGACTCAATGCACTGGGCGCCGGTAGCTTGCTGCTGGGCGGTACGCGCCAGTTGGGCAGCAATGGTTATCAGGTGAACACGTCGGCAGACAGTGTGGTGCTCGCCAATGATGCTGCTCATCCGTTGCAGGGGGCGGAAATTCTGCTTGTAGCGAACGGCCTCGGACATGCGGGCGCCCAGGGCGTTCTGTTGAAGGATGGAAGCGCCTTGCTCGCTACAGGGAACGGTTCGGGGGCCGCCAATGTTCCGCTCATTTTTGGCGTGGCTGCGGGTAAGGATGCTAATGGCAACGCTATCGCCGCCGTCAATGGTGATGGCGCCTTGTTGCGTGTGTCCAATAACGGCACGGCAAGCATCGTGCGCAACAACACGTCCACAACCGGCGTGGGCGCGCTTTCCATCGGTGCGGGCGCTCGCGTGGATGGCGGCAACGCGCTGACGCTGGATGCGACGGGCGCGACCATGGTCGACGGTACGGCCGTGCTGTCCGCCAAGGCCATCGACAGCTACAGCAACTTGATCTCGTTTGTCGGCGATGGTGCGTCGCTGGGCACAGGTATCGGTGGCTTCGTTATCGGCCCGCAGACCCTGAACCTGCTGCGTGGCGCGCAGAGCATCACGCTGCGCAGCCGCGGCAATATCGATTTCTACGGCAACGTGGATATCGATCTCGACCACGATCTCGGCCTGAGTGCCGGTACGTTTGCCAACCGTGGGGGCGTGGTCAGCATCGAGGCCGATCACCTCAGCCTCTCCAATGATCTTGGTGCCTCCAATGCCAGCTTTGCTGCGGGCAATGGTCAGCTCACCATTCGCGCAAACGAGCTGGACTTCGGCAATGGCAACACGGGCCTGAGTGGCTTCGGTGGATTCTCTGCCACCGCAGCCCAGGGCATGAAGGGACAAGGCAGCGGTTCGTTCAACTTCGGACAGGCCAACGTCAACCTCAACGCACCCTGGCTGCTCGCCGACAATGCGGCGAATTCAGCCTTGACCACCACTGGTGCGCTGAACATCACTGGTGCGCCTGGCGCGCTGCCCACTGGCGTCATGGGCGGTGCGCTCCAACTTACCGGCGGCACGGTGTCCCTGGGCACGGTGATCGGTGCCCCTGCGGGTAACCTCACGATCGAGGCGACACAGGGTGACCTCAGCGTAGGCAGTGGCGGCAGGCTCTCTGTCGCGGGCATCAACAAGACGTTCTTCGACACCACCACGTACGCGCCTGGTGGTGCGTTGAGCCTGACATCCGATCATGGTGCGGTGAATCTCGGCTCCGGCTCGCTGCTTGATTTTTCGGGTGCTTCTGCCGGTGGCGACGCTGGCAGTCTCACCCTCCAGTCGGGCACTCAGACGACGTTTGGCGGCACGCTTACCGGTGGCGCGAGCAGCGGTTATCGCGGCGGCTATTTCACCCTGGGCAGCGGTAGTGCGGTCGATCTGGATTCGCTGGTCGATATCGCGAACAGCGCGGGTGCCACGGGTATGTTCCAGGTGGTCAGCGGCGCGGGCAATCTGAGCCTGTCCGCTGGGCACACGATCAACGCACAACGCGTCTACCTGAGTGCCAACGGCGGTGGTGTGGGCGATGCCGGCGGCGGTCAGTTGCTGATTGTCGGCACGATCAACGCAGCCAGCCATTACGGCAGTCGCATCTCTTTGTTCGGCAATAAGCTTGTGGATGTCGAAGGTTCGTTGATCGCCACCAGTGACATTCCGGCCCAACGTGGCGGCGACGTGATCATCGCTACTAGCGGCACGCCGGACCCGAACGGTTCGTTCAACCCGACCTACGGTTACGAGAACGTGCGGGCACAGGATTCCGGCCGCATCGAGATTGGCGCCAACGCGCTGATCAACGTGTCGGGTGGTTCTGCTGGAACCAACAACGGCGGTACGGTTAGTTTCCGGGCGCCGTTGCTGGACAGCGGCGATGTGCAGATTGGCGTGAACGGTGCCATCACCGGTGCACGCACCGTGACCATCGAGCCTTATGCGGTCTGGAGTACAAAGGATACTTCCACGGGCGCTCAGCACTTCGATGGCGTGATCGATCCCGCGGGTTGGTATCAAGCCGGCACGGCAGGGACCATGGTTTCCGGCACGTGGACGGATGCTTCGGGCAAGATCCTTGCAGCACCGACTGACGCCGCCACGTTGGCGCAGTACCTGCAGAACGACTACTTCATTCCCGCCAAGGTCGACAGCGCGCATACGGGTTTCTACGGCTACGTCGGCGGCGATGCGAGTAAGGGTGCGGGCACGCTGATGTCGTACGTGCAGCAGCCGGGTTACAGCTTTGGAAGCCGTTACACGGGCATTGCCAATGTGCAGGTGCGTCCCGGCATCGAGCTGGACAACCCCGTAGACGGGGTACAGCAAGGCACCATCTCGGTGCTTACCAACTGGAATCTCGGCGCGGGCACCACACAGTCCAACGGCAGCATCGTGCAGGCTTATCGCTATCAGGGGATGGCGCCCATCCTCACGGTGCGTGCAGCGGGTAACCTCAACGTCCAGGCCAGCATCACCGACGGGTTCTATCAGCAAAACAGCGGCGCGACGCTGGCGAACGCACCGGCACCGGCTCCTGCACCCGCTCCGGCGCCATCGGACAACGGTTATGCGGTGGCGGTGACGGCGTACAAGACGACGCAGAACTACTTTGATGCCAACGGCATCTGGAACGGCACGATCAACCTGAAATCCGGCTCGGCGGCAACCGGAGCCACCCCGGGTGGCGGCACCATCAGCATTGCCAGTGATCCGTACTACCAGGCGTTGCAGGCACCTTTGAGCGGGCAGTCGACGAACTACTACACCAACTATTCGGCCTACATCGCCGAGATCAACACGACGCCTGCATCGGTTGCGGGAGGCGATACGTGGGCGCAGGCGTTTGCGGATGTCAACAACAATACGGTCAACCACAATTTCCTTGCCTACAAACCCACGACCCTGGTGGCGCCACAGCCTGGCGCATATACCAACTATGCCGATTACGTGACGGCCTACCAGAACTGGCTGCAGAGTAATTTTGCTTATGCGCCTGTTTCAAAGCGAAGCTCAACGCCATCCCCGCTGCTGCTTCCGGTGGATACCAATTACGCCAACTACACCAGCGATTACGCCACTTACATCTCAGGCCACCTGGATTACTGGACTTATGTCTATCTCAGCGTAGGCAATCAGAGTTTCGGACGGCAGCTCTTCTATGCACCCTTCGCCCCGGCTGCCAATCCCTCTGATCCTGCTTATGCCAAGGCATTAGCCGCGTATCAGACGACGCAGAACTACTTTGATGCCAACGGCATCTGGAACGGCACGATCAACCTGAAATCCGGCTCGGCGGCAACCGGAGCCACCCCGGGTGGCGGCACCATCAGCATTGCCAGTGATCCGTACTACCAGGCGTTGCAGGCACCTTTGAGCGGGCAGTCGACGAACTACTACACCAACTATTCGGCCTACATCGCCGAG